>JAFGRR010000099.1 GCA_016935035.1 Phycisphaerae bacterium
TAGAGCTGGAAGATGTAGCCGATGTATTCGCTGCGCCAGGCCGCGAGCTGGCCGCGCGTCATCGTGGCGAGTTCGTAGCCGTCTATGTCCAGGCGGCCGTCGGTCGGCTTGTCAATGCCGGCGATCAGGTTGAGCAACGTCGATTTTCCGCTGCCGGATGGTCCCATCAGCGCCAGGAATTCGCCCTGCTCGACGTCGAGATCGAGGTTGGCGAGCGGCGTGATAGTCGTGTCGCCCTTGGTGTAAGAGCGCGTCAGGTTGCGGCATTCGATGAGTGCCATGGTTTGTCTCCATCCGCCGATGGGGCGGTGTTGGTGTCTGTTACTGTTCGATCAGCCGTATGCGCTGGCCGTCAGCGAGGTTTGGTGGCGGGTCGGTGATCAGACGGTCACCCGGCTGGACGCCTTCTGATATTGCCACCCAGTCTTCGACGACGGAGTGACCGACCGTGACCGTCTGACGGCGAGCGACGTCGGCGACCTGGTCGGCCAGCCAGACGTATGACTGCCCGGCGGCCTCGAAGACGGCTGCGCGCGGCGCGAACAGTTGACGTGCCGCCGATTGGGTCTCTGCGTCGTCAGTGGCCATCGACAGGAACCGCGCGCGAGCCAGCATCTCGGGTTTGATCTCGGGCGTCGGATCCTCGATGGCGACCTTGACCTGCAACGTGTTTTTCTGAACGTCGGCCTCATTGACGATGCGCGTGACGTGGCCCCGAAAGACGCGGTCGGGCAGAACATCCACGATGATCTCGGCCGGCTGATGAACGCCGACCTTGGCCGCGTCGACGAGGGGGATGTCAACGCGTACCTGAAGCCGTTGCGGGTCGTACAGCCGCACGATCTGGGCCGAATGCGGGTCGTCCATGTTGAGCATGCGTTTGGAGCCGGGTTCTACTAGGCGCGTCATGACCACGCCGGCGGCGGGCGAACGCACGGTCATGCGCTCCAGCCGCAGGGCGGCCTCGTCGAGCTGCGCCTGCGCCGCCGCGACGCCGGCTTCGGCACGCGTGACTTCGGCCTCGGCCTCGGCCAACGCACGGGTGTCGGGGATGCGCAAGTGCAGATCCTCTCGCGCGGCCTGCGTTTCGGCTTCGAGGGCGCGGACTTGTGCTTGGAGAATGGGCTCCTGGAGGCGTACGACCTCGACGGCGGCCTTTTGTGCCTCGTGGGCCTGACGCGCCTGGATCAACTCGATGTCGTTGGCCTGGCCGTTTTTGTGCAACGGCCGGATCCGCTCGTAATCGGCCTTGAGATACGCCGCGTGAGCCTCCTCACGGGCGAGCTCCGCCGGCCAGCGGGCCAGGGCGGCCTGCTTTTCGGCCAGGGCGGCTTCGGTCGTCTGGAGCTTGCGCGTCAGCTCGACGGGGTGATCCCAGTTGCGCTGAGCAGCTTCGAGAGCGGCCTTGGCTGAGGCGAGTGTGGCTTGGCGTTCCATCAGCACGCCTTCGGCACCTGCCTTGGCGATGCGCGCGTCATCGTCAATTAGCCGCGCGACCACGTCGCCGCGTTCGACGCGTGCGCCTTCCAACGCCAGGACTTCCTCAACCACGCCATCGGCCAACGCCGGCACTGCGATGGGAAACGGATCGGCTTCGACCCACCCCGGCGCTTGCACGACGACGCTGCCGACGGGCTCGGCCTGGCCGGTGTCTTTTGCCAGCACCGGCGTCACGTGCACTGGGGTCGCCGGCCAAAGCGTGTCACTCAGCGCGCCGCCGAAGAGGCTAGTGGTGGCCAGCAGGATCGCGACTGGAAGCAGAACACGCGTCTTCCAGCGGCGGGGTGGCGGCGGAACATTTGCGCCGAGATGTGACGCGGCGCGTGCCCGCTCGGCATCCCGCGCGAGCAGGTGCAAATCGGATTTCGACATTTGGAGCATCTCCGCGTGTGCGATGAGCATCTGGTTCTCACCACGCGCGGCCTCAGCCGGTCGGTGATGACGAACGTACGGTTCTCACGAACTGTGACTACGCGGAATCAGATGCGCGGAGGATGAAAGATGGCTTCGGTGGGGGCGTCAGCGGGGATATCGCCGTTTGGGCACGCGAGAACGCCGCTCGGCGACATTTCGATTGCCACGGCGGTGGATTCGATCGGCGGGCACGGCAGCTTACCGGAACCGCAAGGTGCCGGACACTCGGCCGGGCAGTTGCATGGCGCGCCATCGTGCGGGTGCTGCTCATTGCCGGTCGGCATGGATGTCTGCGGTATCGTGTCCGAATGGCCGGCGCAGCACGAATGAGCCGGCTGCACGACATGCTCGGCTGCCGGCTCCTTGCAGTCCTTCGACAGGCACGGCAGCGCGGCGCTCGGTGCCGCCGTCATCGTCGCCGCGGCGAACAGGAGAACTCGAATTGTGAACTCTGACGCGCTCAACGCAGTATCACCTTTATAGTGCACGCTAACCGATCATAGGTAGTTCCGTGTCGTCTGGCCACTTGGCTTCGTGATTGGCACAGGTCGAGACACGTTGACACAATGCGGCGACGAGGGGATTCTCTCTGTGTGCCGATAAGCGGGGCACCAGTGGCCGTGGCGGCCGACTGTCGCATGGCACGTGGCCGCCGCGGGTGTGTGCGTCACCTTCTCGCGTAAAGGTCCAGAGATATGTCTTCAATGGCCCGAATGACAGTTGCAGTCCTGGCTATGTTGGGAGCGGTTGACATCGCGCGAGCAGAGCCGCCGACGGCGTGCGTCTTTGAGCACACCGACCAGTGGACTGAGTCGGCGCGCGCCAGCGAGCTGCTCGAACAGGCCGGGTTTCGCGTGCAGTCCTTGCCACTGGACCGTTCCGCCGCCGATCTCGACGTCGACCTGATCGTCATCGGCTCGTTTGCGAGTGAGCACCCGGACTACGCGGCCTACATGCAGACCCACGCGGACGGGTTGTACCACTTCGTCGATCGCGGGCACACGCTGCTTCAGATGACACAGGCCGACCAGGTCGAAGCCCAGCCGCCGTTCCTTCCGAGCACGCACGGGGCGCGGCGCTGCGATCGCGACTTCGCGGCAGCACGCGTGCTGTCGCCGGAGAATCCGTTGCTGCGCGGCATCGAGACCACGGATGGTGCGATCGCGTTTCATCCGTCGCGCACCGTCTGGGAGGCTTTCGCCGAGCAGGGCGGCTTCGAGGTGATTCTGGCCGGCGACGACGAGGCCCAGTTCCCGGCTCTCATGGAAGGCGCCTACGGACAGGGTCGCATCATTCTGTCGGCGATGGCGTTCGACAAGATCGTAA
>JAFGRR010000100.1 GCA_016935035.1 Phycisphaerae bacterium
ATAGTCGCCACCGCCGAACCGGTGACCGATGACCAGCGTGAACAAATGCGTGCCGCGTTTGGCTGCCCCATCCTGGCCGAGTATGGCAGTCGCGAAGGCGGCCTGATGGCCCACGAGTGCCGCCACGGGCGCATGCACGTGCTCACGCCCACAACGCACATCGAGATTCTCGCCAACGGCGAGCCAGTGCCGCCGGGCGACGTCGGCGAAGTCGTGGTTACGCCGCTGAACACCTGGGCCCAGCCCTTCATCCGCTACGCCCAAGGCGATCTGGCGGCGTTCGAGACCGAGGCCTGCCCGTGCGGCTGGCCACTGCCGACGTTGCGGTTGGAAAGCGGGCGCGTCAACGGGTTTATCGCCCTACCCGACGGCCGCCTGTGCAGCGGAGTCGTGGCCTCATACATCCTGCGTGACCACGCCGGCGTAGTGCGCTATCACATGCACCAACGCACGCTGAACCTGCTGCAAGTCCGCCTGGTCGTGGATGATGACTTCGACCCACGCGTGTTCGACGTTATCCGCGCACGCTGCCTGCGAGTGCTGGGACCGGCCATAATGGTCGAATGCAGCATCGTCGATGACATCCCACCCAACCCGTCGGGAAAACGTTGCGACTTCATGTCGGACGTCGCGGCGGACATGACCACATTCGAGATCGTCCCGGCCCAGACGCTCCTGCGACAAGCCGGCACAACCGCGTAGGCATGCCGAATGTAGCGGCCGACGTCTCGTCGGCCGTCTTTTTGACCGTCAAACAACCATCAGGCATGGACGCCTGACATCACGCCTGCGGTTAGCTCACTCTATCAGCTACCCAGTGAAAACGTCGGCAAGTCGTTCTCGACGCGTAACGGACTGAGCACGCGCCAGACCGTGTCGAAGCGGAATGACTGAAGCAGACGATCGAGCTTGGCCTCGGTCTTGGCCAGGTTCACCGTGTGCCGCCAGCGTGAGAGAATGCCGGCGGGCCAAAGCGGCTGATCTGGGTCCAGCTCCCACGGGTGCACGTACAGCAGTGTCGGCTGATCACGTCGTTCGGCCGCGGCCAGGCATCGGCGTAGCACCACACCCGGCAGCAGCCGCAGATATCCGCCGCCGCCCACTGGAATCCGCGCGATGCCGAGATTCAGCGTCAGGGGGGGAAACTCAAGTATGCGGCCGCCGGTCGGGCTGACGGCCCAAAATGGCGAGGTGGGCGCGTCGGGCACGCCGTAGCGATCGTGGTGAATCGGGAAGATGCTGCTGTCGTACTGAAAGCCCTGCTCGATGACGACGTCGAGCGCCCAGGCCGTCTCGCGGGTGATGGAAAACGTCGGCGCGCGATAGCCGCGCGGCCGCACGCCGACGCGGTCTTCGATTTTCTCCCGTGCCCGGCGCAGGTCGTCGCGCAATTCTCGCGGTGTGACGCGGCGGATATGTCGATGGTCGAAACCGTGGCAGGCGATCTCGTGCCCCTGTGAAGCCAGGTGACGCAACAGCGGCGCCAGATAATCGACCGTCCAGCCCAGCACGAAGAACGTCGCCCGGCTCTCATGTCGAGCCAGCAATTCGCCTATGCTCTCGAGAAACAGGGCCGCCCGGCGTTCCAGCCGTGGCCAGTCATCCTGAGCGATCTCGCCGGCGAATACTTCAGCGTGGAAGTATTCCTCCACATCGACCGTCAGAGCATTGCGGGCACACGACGGGGCAAGCACCCGCATCCGGGGAATCGTCGTCGGTTCGGCAGTAGGCAATACCGCGGTCGCCATGTCATACCTATCGGCTCAGACCGTGCGTGCCGGACATGCCGCGGCGTGGGTACCTGGCCGCGACCGGCGGTTACCAGCGGGTGGGCCATTAGCGGCCGCACCGCCCCGGCGCGTCGCGTTTGCGACCAGCTCGGCGAGCGTCGCGACACGGACCTGCCATGACTCACACGCCACGATCTCGCGCCGCGTCGCTGGGCTCTCATTATGGGACGCTTCAAGCGCCCGCTCGCAGGCGTCCACGAACCCGTCATCGTTCTCTGCCACGTGCACGCCCGCCCCACAGCGACGCACTTCGGGCATCGGCGACGAAACGACCGGCAGCCCGGCCGCGAGATACTCACGCAGCTTGATCGGATTCACCGCGTGCACCAGCCGGTTCATGCGGAACGGGATCAGCCCGACGTCGAACTTCCGACAGTATGCCGGCAACGTCTCATAGGGCCGCGGGCCGAGCAGGTGCACATTCGGCAGATTGTCGCAGCAGGTCGTCGGACAACGCTTCTCACCGATCAAAACGAACGACCACGCTGGGCGTTCTCGTGCCGCCCGCGCGATTACCCCGAGGTTGACGTAATCCGCGATGATCCCGAAGTAGCCGAGCACGGGGTTCGGCAGGTCGGCCACGTCCGCGGGTATGTCATCCTGCTGCAACGTGGCGGTGACGGCGAAATGCTCGAGGTCCACCCCGTGCGGCACGAAGTGGGCGTTGTCGTGCATGGCGCGCATGCGTTCGAGCAGCGGCTGCGATGTCGCGATGACCAAGTCGGACGACGCGACCGTCCGCCGTTCGAGACTGGTGATGAGGTCCGCGTTGAAGCCCACGAACGCCGCGAACTCGTCAACACAGTAGTACACCGTGCATTCATTGGGAATGCGCGGAATGATCTCCGGCACATCCGGCGCGAACAGCCAGAGTTGTGTCGGCCGCGCCGGCAGCTTGCGCAACGCCGCTCGAATACGGCATCCAAGCCGCCACGCGTTGAATGACCGTGCGAGCCGCGATTCGGGATACGGAATCAACAGCGGCGACAAGACGTCGAGCCGTGGTGCCACGTGCTGCACGCCGCCAGAGATCTGAAGCAGGCGGCTGAATGCCGCGCGTGAGTCCGTCGCGTTCATCTTCGGTCGCCGTGACGCGTGGTAGTTGATCCACAACACGTGGTTATCGCGGGACAGAAGACGCATGACGTGCTGTTTGCTGGTCGGATGCGCGAACCAGTTGCTGGCGATGCAGACGATGTTGCGATCGGTAATCACGCTAACACATGCTCCGGGTGCTCGTTCGACAAAGTGGCGGCCCAAGGCCCCCGCCAATACGACGCGTTGTCCGTTGGCTGTGACGGTGGCGTGTCGCCCAGGTGTTGCTCGACGCGCGCGAGTTGTGTCGCCGCGTCATAGTGCGAACGTACGACATGCCGCCCGCGCCGCGACAGCGCGCTCGCCAGTGCGTCGTCGTGCACAACGCGCAGCACCGCATCCGCGAAATCCCGTGGCGTCGTTGCGATTAGAAACGGTGGATCGCCCTCGTAATCGATCCCATCGGCAACATCCGGCGTCACGACGCACGGCTTGCCCGCCGCCAGCGCGACGATCGTCTTTGACTGCACGCCCAGGTCGCCGCGCACCGGGTTGATCAACACGCGCAGATCGTCGAGGTATGGCTGGATGTCCGGCACCGTACCGGTGACCGTGACGCCCGCTTCCCTGCCCCAGCGCCGGACCGTGCGTCGTGGCCGCGCCCCGACGATCCACCACTCCACCCGGGGACAGACCGACCGGATTAGTGGCCAGACCTCTGCGCCGAACCACTCCACCGCCCGCACGTTAGGCGGATAGAACATTGACCCGACCATGCCGACACGGAGCGTGTGCGGGATAATCGGCTCAGATGCGCTGGGTGACTCAACGCACGTCGGCACGACCGCCGTTGGTGCCGAATCTGGGCGACTGCTCAGCTTGCGGCGTTCACGTTCGTTGACAAGCAGCGTCACGTCGTGTCCACGAGCGGCATGGTCTTCCAGCATCGCCAGCCGGCGTGCCTCAAGCGCATAGAGCCACGACAGCGGCCCACTGGTCCGGGACGCGTAGTCAACGTACTTGGCCGAATCGACGTCCACCATGTCGAGCACGCGGCGACCGGCGGGCACCAACTCTGCGAACGGTGCCATGCCGCTGGAATACGTCAGGACGGCGTCGAAGTGATGCGCCTCGGACCAGGCACGCAGGCGCTGCGCCAGGTGCAGGTCGGCGAAGTACCCGGCGGTCAGGCTCTGACCGCGCAGAAGGCTGCCAATCCCGCGCATCAGCGCCCGGAAGCTCGAGCGTACCGACACCGCCACGTCGCGGCATCGCGCGCTAACAACGCCAAAATCCTCGGAGTTGGGAGCAACAAGATCGGTGCTGGCGAGCCAGACGTCGTGGCGGGAACTCAGGTAGTCAAGCTCATGCCAGGCGCGCAGCGTATCGCCGCGCGTCGGCGGGTACGGGAAGCGCTGCGTGAGCATCAGGATGTTCATCGCGCCTCCGCTAGCCGGGCAGCGCGCGAGACAACCAGGCGCCCGCGGCCCGCGTGATCGGAAGCGGGAGATGGCGCCAGATCCGCCGAGCCAGCGCGAAACGCGGGTTGGCGGGTGTGAGATCGGGATCGGATTGACCCAGCGGAGTGAAACGCTGGTAGCCCAGCGTTCGCGGTTCGAAGCCCTGGTTGCGCTTGAACGCGAACGATCCCGCGTTGTCCTTGCGCGTGCGGCCAAAGTCAAAGCGTGCCAACTGCTGCTTGACCGCCCGTTCCATCGTTGCCAGATATACCAGGTTCGTGGCCCCACTGCGTGAGGCACGTTCGTCAACACCAATGAAGTACGGCATGACCGTGTCACGCCATACGAAGCTCAAAAGGCCGGCGACCGGCTGCTTGCCGTTCCAGACCACCGTGACCCAGGCCCGATTGCGCAGCCGCTGTACGAGCGTCTCGAAAAACGCGTACGGATAGTTCACCGAACCCAGCCGCCGCATGCTGCGTGTGTACAGCCGGTAAACCGTCTTCAGCAGGTCCTGATCATGCGTGACCGCCATGCCGTCGCGCTCGCGGGCCTGTCGGGCAGCGGCCCGGGCCTTGC
>JAFGRR010000101.1 GCA_016935035.1 Phycisphaerae bacterium
CCCAACGTCCGCTCGCCCAGGGCGTCCGTCACCCCGATCGCCAGCCCCAGCCGGTTGTATTCATAGCTCACGTCCGGCGTGATGTCATCATCATTAGCGTACTCGATGTCGGTCAAGTCACCGGTGTCGTCGTCATAGGTATAGGTCGTGACCACGCCGCGCGCCCAGGTGCGCGTGTGCAGTTTGCCGTCGGCGGTGTACTCGTATGCGACCGTCGAATCGTCGGCGTACTCCTTCTCGGTCAGCAGCCCGGTGGCGGCGTCAAAGGTCCACTCGGTCTCGTCGGCCGTGCCCGGACTGGCCGGCCAGGTTGAGCCGCTCCAACCGCTGCCGCCGCGATACGTCTTCAGGCTGACGCGCGCGCCGTACGTGGCATCATAGCCGTACTCCGTCGGCAGCGGCACGTCGCCCCAGGTGCGGAACAGCCGGCTGTGGTCGTCATAGGCGTAGCGCGTCACATTGCCGAGATCGTTCGTAACCGTCGCCACCTGCCCGGCCCCGGGCGTGTCGTTGCCGTAGTAGGTGTACGTCGTGCGGTCGGCGGATTCGTCCTCGACATACTCGACCTGGCCCGTGGAGTAGTAGTGCGTGGTAACCGTGTTGCCGCGGCCGTCCGTGACCGCGCTCCGCTGCCCGATGCCGTTGTAGTCATATCCGTCCCAGGCCTGAGTGCCCGGATACACCTTGACGGATGACTTGCCCTGGTCGTTCGGATCGACGTAGTAGCCCTCCTCATTGTCACGCTTGGGCCATGACCACACGATCGCGGTCTCGTTCGGATCCGCCAGACACACATCCCCCACACTTGCACGTATGTAACTGGCGTCGCACGGGCAGGCCTCGCCGATCGTTATTTCCATGGGCCCATCGAAGCACTTGATGTTGATACCCACGGTGTAATTCACCGGCGGATCGTCATACTCATGCCAGCACCGCGAGGAAGGGCCACAGTTGGCAGTACCGTCGTCAGCCGTTACCGTGACCTCAACATAGCCAGGCCCAGCGGCATCGAACGTCCACGTGGCACCGCCGCATCCATTGTTGAATTCGCTGTTGTCGACGATGCCCTCTGGATCTTGTGCGATCAGCCAGTCCCAGACCCCAACACATCCGTCGTGCGGTATCCACCCGTCGCCGGGCCCGTCTATGCCATAGCCACAACACTTGTCTCCGTCGACGGCCTGCACAGCAACTGCGCCGGAGTCGCCAACGCACAGCTTTTCCGGCCAAGTGATAGACGTGATGCAGATGCCCACGTAGTCTTCGCAAGGGGCGGGTGCATTGCAATCACCCCACGGTGGTCCTTCTGGGCAGTCGAAGTGCTCACCGTGTGCCTGAATCGCGGAAAACAAGCATATGGTGGCGATTGCCGCGATGCTCGCCAACGCGACGCCTCCGCAAAGCCAACGGCTGATTCCGTGCTTAGCGCTGTCATACTCTGTCATTGCATCAACCCCTTGTGCTCGTGCCACTGAATCTCGCGCCTGCGGATTTCGCGTGCCCAACCACGGCCAGGACGCGCGGTGGCCGGCGACAGCCAGCATCTGCGCTGGACCAGCGACGACCGTGCGCCGCGACGCAACACGCCCGCTGGCCGTGCCGCGCTCGCGGTTGTCTGCAAACCAATTTCGCACCTTGGATCCCACGTTCTCAGGGTTTGTTTGAATGCAGATCCTATAAGTGAATCGGTTTCGACACAAGACAAACCGCGTTTTGTGCATAGGTCTCGATCACTACAGAGGCTATGTAGACGACAAGCCGTATCCTGTATTGGATCGGGAGCGTGTCACGTCGCACACACCGACGAGACCTTGCGAACGCCGAGCGCGGGGTGTTGTGACCACCACAAGTCCGGTGTGCCCGGTCAGCCGTCCGGACACCGCCAAGTACGCAGCGTGCGGCGGAGCGCAACGCGACACTCCGAGCAACCGGCACGACACGGTCACTGGCTCCGCTCAATCGCGCAGCCACGCCGACGTTGCCTATCACCACTTGTCCACCAAGTGATCCCACCACTAACATCCCCGCCCGCACCGCCGGCCCCGTTGATACCCGCCGACTCGGTGCAGCGCAAGCACAAACTGGCCCCTCTATCCACATATGACGCAAACGAAGCGCGGCGCGCTCGAGTAACTACGCTTCTTTCGGACACGCCGACCACGAATTGCACAGGCACTACCGCATTGTCGTACGTTTGACTGGCGTTGCCGCCTATCAGGGTGTCTCTCAACATGACACCTAACGCCGACTCCGCCTTGGCCGCCGACGCTCATTTCAAGCGGAGGGCACTCCACACACCCCCGCCCAACTGGGCAGGCGGCGCCGCCGTTCCCGGCTGACCCGTCAAACCGCCGTTCGTTATGAGGATCCCACCCCAATGGCAGGCCCCACCTTACTCACCGGTTCCACGCTTGGCCGGCGGCTTTCACATCGCCTTCTGGTTGCGTCCCCAGTGACCGCAAGAGAGGAAGGGTACCTCTCGTAGTCCAATACGCAGCGGCCGTGCAGTTCTTAATCGGAATGCGCAGAAAAACACGATTGGGGTCGCGGCCATGAGCATTTCGTGCGGCCATACAGGGCGTTGCGCCGGCCAGGGCAGCAGAATCCCGGATCCACCTGCGTCCAACGAATCATCCAGTCATGTGTATAGCAGCGGTGCCTGGGCGACGGGTGTTCACTGCTCCCTGACGACCATCGGGTCACGCGGTGGCCGAGTGCCCCCCGGCGTGCTGCGAGGATCACCCCCTAGCGTCGAGTTGACCGCTTCACGCTGCCCCGCAGGGCATCGGTCAGCCGCATCCCGAGCGTGTCGGTGATCTTCCGCAGCGTCAGCACGGTGACGTTGTATTCGCCGCGTTCGACGGCGCCGATGTAGGTGCGGTGCAGTTTGCAGTGGAAGGCCAGTTCTTCCTGCGACCAGCCGCGTTTCTCGCGGGCGCGTCGCAGGTTCTGCCCCAACCGTGCCAGCATCGGGTCCTTGACCGCCATGCCGACACTGTCGGCCGTTGCACTGTATAGGGCGACAGAGTATAACTAGCATAAGTGGGTTGCGATGCGAACAGGATTGCCAATCCCATCCTGTGGGGATGCTGCCGATGGCCGCATCAAGTCGCTGTCAGTCGCCATTTGTCGCCTGTGGGCGGGCCGTGTCAGGCGGGCAGCGCTGATCGAATAGTCGCGTGCCGCAACCTGGGCACCCCCTTGCCGGCGTCGCCGGTGGGATGACGCACCACGCCGGATGCTGCCGTACATCAAATGTAAGGGGCTTGTGCATGTCGACACACAATTCGGGGACGACCTTGTCAGACGAGATGGTGCGTGAGCATCTGCGGGCACTCATGCCGCCGGGTGTTACCCTGGCCGACAAACTGACGGCCACGGAGAGAGTCCAGACAAAGGGGACAACCATGTATCGCACGAATGCCATGATGAGTCGGATTCTGGGCGTTGTGATGCTCGGCGTGGGAGCAAACGTCGATGCCGTCGGCGAGCCAGTGCTTCACGACGCGCGTTTCGGAATTCAGTTGTACGCCACGTTGCCCGGACCCGTGGATGGGATCGCGTATTCAGCCGGCGGCGATTTCCCCGGCGGTATCTACGCGGCCGTGTCCGGCGGACTGAACACGATCTACTTCATTTCGGCAGCGAACACGGTGTCGTCGTTCGCGACGGGATTGCCGTACGACCACTTCGAGCCGGCCTTCGACCCGACCGGAGCGTTTGGAGGCGATTTGTACGTGGCGGCGATCGAAGACGGCTACGGCCCCGGCGACGAGATCCTGCGTATCAACAGCGTGGGCGAGGTCTCGGTCTTCTTCACGAGCGGGTTGTACCAGCTAGACCGATATGGCCACACACTCGCCTTTCCGCCATCTGGTTCGGCGTTTGATGGGTACGTCTATGTGTCGGATTCTGAGCACGGGAACCTGAACCGATTCGACCCGTCGGGGGCGCGGAGTGGACTCGGAAGCGTCAGCAGCACCGACGATGCGGACCTCGAATTCTCACATGGCGGGGCATGGCCGGACAATGTGTATCTCTCCGACAACCGGCGAATCAAGCGCATCACGCCGGGCGGCGCGGGCAGCACGCTCTTCTCATGGGGAACCGAATGGAGTGCAGTGCGCTCGCTCGCATTCGGTATAGGCGACGCATTTGGCTTCGATCTGTACGCTGGCGGCGAAACCGGTGAGATTCTCAAGATCACGTCGGGGGGGATGATTGGACTGTTCGCGAGCGGCCTGGATGACACGATGATCCACGCCACCGAGTTCGGCGATCAGGAGCTCTTCGTTGGTACGGACGCGGGGAACATCTACCGCATTTACTATGGCCCGCTTCCTTCTGATCTCAATTGTGATGGCATCGCAGACGTGTTCGATATTGACCCTTTCGTACTCGCGATCACCGCGCCCTCCGCGTACGTTGTCATGTATCCCGATTGCGATCTGAGTGCCGGCGATATGAACGCCGACGGGTTCGTGGACATCTTCGACATCGACGGCTTTGTTCGCTGCATCACCTCCGGCGATTGCAGTGCGGGCTGACGAGATGACGTAGGATCGCGCTCCGCGCCGCATCGGCTCGGCTACCACTTCTGGCGACCATCGCGCTGCCGCTGGTCGCCGCTGGCCTGGTTTTACGCATGCGTACGCGCGGAATGCCGCCGGCAATTCAGCGACCAAGAACTCATGCGGCAATATCTGGCACGCCGTCAGGCAACTCCTGACCCCAGGGTCAGATCGCGTCCTACACCGATTCGCTGACACAAACCCCGACTTCTCTTTAGCTATCAGCAAGTGTCAGGTGTGGGTATGCGCCGAGAATTCGCATCTGTCTTGCCTTGTGCCTTGCTATAATTGCGGCCATCACTAAACGTTGTCCTTTTTTGGAGATATACGATGGTACCAGAAAATGACCCACTCCCTCCCCTGGATATGCCGGCCGATCAATACAACCCCTTGACCAAGCGCTGGGACCACGCACTTCAGCTATGCGAGTCTGGTATTACACCATCCTCGATTACTGACCCGTATCTGCGTGGTGCAGTGGGCCTAATCCGCGCGGCCGTTGCCACGCAACCCACTACACCCAGGCGTTACCGCATAATCTACGATGCGGCCCGTATCTTCCACAAAGCACAGCGCGAGCGCTGGTTGATCGAGGCCCTGCTGCTCGGCGGCGCGACACCGGAGGACATTGCACACCGGTGTCGCATCCCGGCGACGATCGTGGACTGCTACCGTGCTCTATTCTTCGATTTCGACCCGGCGCAAATGTCCGCGCAATTTGTGTTCTGCAACCTCCTGCGCCGCAACCTGATCAACGGCCCTGAGCAGATCCGCGATATCGTCTGGAAGGTGATCGCCTATGTATGTGGCAACGAATTGTTCCTCGCGTGGCTCAGGCCCGACGCTAGATTCCCAAGTCAGCAGCGCAAAGAACTGGAGCAACTGATCCTGCGTTATGTGCTCACCAATCTCGTGGGTGCGGCATTCCAACTTAAGCCCACGCCGGAGACCACCGTGCCACTAATGGCCCGGGCCGCACGCGGCTGCTTTGCGTCCGGTGAACAGCGCGATGAGGACAACACACGCCTGGAACAAATGATGGCCGGCCTCAAAAGCAGCTGGGAGTCCCTGTTTTACGGTCTCGCCGATTATCAGGCCCGGTTGGCCAAAGAGGCTCGTACGCCGGATGAGCAACTGCGCGCCAAGATCCTGGGGTACATAATCGACCCCACCAAGGGGCATGACGCGCTGCCAACGCGGGAACCGCCACAATGAGGTAGTTATGGACAATCGGCTACAACCCAAGGACCCGGATTGGCGCTGGCAGTTGGCTCGCGCGTACGCGGATGAAACATACCTGCCACGGCGACATCGGCGTGATGGTTTGCTGCGCCGGGCACACCAGTACTATCGAAGCCTGCGCACCACGGACGGCGGGATCAATGCGATCCACCACCTGCGCAAGTTGTATCCGAACATCGCCGATGCCCATGTTATTTACGGCCATGCCCGCCACATAGCCAACCATGTGGAGGCCATGATCCTGGCCGGTGTGTCAGAGGAGGACATACGCAAGGCGTATCCGCAGCTATCTCGAAATGCCCTGGCGTTTTACGAGGCCGTGTTCTATGACGTGCGGCAGCACAAGGACGACGCCTGGCTGGAGGCGCTGCCGTCTGAGACCGCTTCTGTCGACAGTACCGGGCAGACCTTGAAGGCCATTGCCCTCCTGGGCGGGGCAGACTTGCTGCAGACCTTCATCAACGCCCGCGCCAAGTTCGCGCCCAAGCACTGGCGACTATTGCAGGACTTGATTGAGGATCAGGTGCTGCGGTTGGCAACGTTATCCGCGATAGCTGGGCATCAAAACGCGAGTAGTTTCTCAGCCCAGATCGCCGCGTGCACTAAATTGACGCAGTCGTGGATGGACGCCGGTTCACAGAGTCTCGTGACACAAACTGAGGATGGTGTTGCTGATTTCATTCAGACCGTCGGCAGTATGATCGGTGACAAACTCGTCATGGACGATCCGGGGTTCGAAGGACCGGTCGCCATGCCATCTCCGCACGAGGAGTCCGGACAGAGGATCATCGACTACGTCATCAATGGCCCTGCGGAGACGCCTTAGAACCAGTTCCTCAGTCCTGCCATTTCCAGTGTCCTGTACGCCCGGCGTCCTGAACGGCTCGGGGTCTACTGGTGCGCCGTGCTGATGTGACACCCCAGAGACCCGGCCCTAAATCGGCTCTGGCCGTTACAGTCGCATCGGCGCCTGTCCCCCAACTGATTCAACGGCCAAGCAGCGCGACACGCAGACGCCTGCCCCGACGCCTGCTCAGCTGGAACCTGGCGCGTGTTCCCAACTCAAGAGACCAGCGACTGTCTCGGCCGGGGACCAGGCTGCCGGTGGGGCGTTTTTCCGCGGTCGACCGCCGCGTCGACGCTGTTCACGCATCGCCAGCCAGGCTGGCAGGTTCAGAGCCACCACGAGCAATTGTCGGAAATCCCCGCCTGTGGCATGAAACAACTCAAGTAACGCCCGTCGGTCGCGCGGCCTCAGGGCCGGTGCCAACCGCCGCACAGCTGCGCAAACCCGCCGAGCATCCTCGTCGGCGGCGCGGTCCGGACGTCGACCGCCCTGCAGCGCTACAAGTTCGCGCCGGAGCACGGGCAGATCCTCGGGGTGCGCCCCGTGAATCGTCACCGAACGCTGACGCGCACCGCGCGACCCATCGCCCTCGCGGTAGCGCGCGATCAGCCGGTGTTTGCCACTTGGTAAGCGTTCCGCGTGAATCGAGCCACTGCGCTCCAGTGCCGGGTGCTTCGCCAGTAGTCCACGCAGGACCGAACGCGGATTGTCAGCGGTGCTATACATACCCCCATTGTACGGTGTGTCGCACAAACCCGAGGCCACCTATCGCAACGCTGACCCCGGGGTCAGCGACGGTCCGACCACAGTCGCCCGCCCCAGACCCGAGCAATCACATCCAGCAGGGCGCCGGGGCCACGAGGTGACACGCGTGTCAGAAACACGGCCTGTACAGCCATTTGGAAGCATCCATCTCCCCCGCAGAAGAGCGGCGCAAACACACCGGGCTGGATGTGCCCGGCGCAGCGGCGTAAGTCTCGAACCGGAACGCCGTCTAGCTCAGTGAGCCTTCTCACCCAGCGCCAATCGCCGTGCAAGCGCCTGTTTCTCGCGTGCGACAGCGGTCGTCATCGGTGCTGCCAGCAGATCCGCCAGGCGGTTGAGATCCACCGGACGCAGCACAATGCGCCCGGGCCGTGAATTGCCGATGGGGCTGTTGATCGCGATCCACGACTCCCTGGCCGCGGGTTCAAGGCATGGATATAGGATGGCGGCAAAGCAGCAGGCTGGATGTGCCAGCGCATACATCGCCAGTTGGTACAGCATCTCACGCGGCAGCGGGTTGAGCCAGAGGTCGCGGTACTTGGCATCGAGCACGGCGGCTATCGTCTGCCCCTGGACGATCACGAAGTCCGGCCGAGGCTGTGGCGCGCGGCGGTTGAGCGGATTATGATCAGGCACGTAGGCCAGCATGTGACGCAGGCTGCATTCGTCACGCACCATGCATCCCTCGAGATTTTCATGCATGAAGCGCGAGAGCAAGGCCTGGAAAAAGCGATTCATGTCAAACATGAAGCCGGGAAGTGCCACTGTGTGGTGGCCCTCGGTCAGCGTCGCGCCGATGCCCTGTAGCAGGAGGCGGATGATCGTCAGTGCCGGCCTGTAAGCCGCCGTCAGTCGATTCTGAGTGCGGGACAGCCTCCTGAGCGTGTCCGCGTCGAGACGAACCGCGGTTACCGTCTGTTCAAGCGCTTTCGCCAGCGACCGCAGCCGACAACGCAAGGCCACATCACTCGTTACACGGGTGGCGAGGTGCAGGCCCGCCAACAGCACTTCATTGACCAAGCAGTTGTCAAGCCTGGGATGATGAATGCACGGCAGAGCCGCGAGCGCCGTACCACCGTGTGCCGCCAGCGTCTGGAGATCGATGCGGCCCCGTGGACTGCCAAGGTCGGCCTCGCGCCTGATGTATGATCTATGCAGCCCACGCGCCAGCAGTTCATGGGCCTCTGCCGCAAGTTGACAGCCGAGCAAATCCTGGAACGCCTCGGGCTGCACGCCGTAACGCGGGCTGGTGAACAAACGGAGATCGCGCAGGCCATAGGCATAACGCAACAGGCAAGCCAGTCGCATGCCGGTGATCTTCGGGCGGATTGTGATTTCCAGCGGGCCAAGTTCAATGCGGCCCACGAATGACGTCGCGGCCAGGGACAGACCGTGCCGGAGTTCCTGCACTTGCAGGATGTTACTGGCGGTCAGCGACTGCGCTAGCTCCCGGACGCCGCGATCCCCGTCAAGAAACAGCCCCCGCAGATCGGGATCCTCGTTAGGTCTGCGGTGCTGCCATTCAGTTAAATTGACCGACACTTCCGACATGGCGGTGCTCTGCGCTGCTATGAGGCAGCATCTTCGTCTTCATCCGCATCATCGTCGAGCGGTTCAACCTCGGTGTCTGTCGCCTGCAGCGATGTAGTGATATCCGGGCACTGAGCCAGCAGCGCCTGGACCAGGTCCTCCTGACTGGATTCCTCGAACATCCGGTACTTGATCCTCTGGTTCTGCGTGTCGACTATGCTCTTGCCCAGTATTTGCTCCAGCGCCGCATAGTCTTCGTAGCAATACTCCTGCAGCAGCGGGATCAGATCCTCGCGGATAATCCGAACTAACCGCGAGAAACCCGCGACGGGCCTGCCGCCGTCGAACAAGTAAGCGTGGCCGACCTGCAGGTTGCGAGCATCCCTCCCAACCTGCGTACAGATACGGCGATTGAGGGCATCAAGCCACTTCCCCAGCGGGATACCCTGGACAGCAACGTCACCCAGGGCGCTGCTGTCTGGCAGTAACTCGATGAATCCAAAGCGACGGCGCAGCGCCGTGTCCAGCAGCGCAATCGAGCGGTCGGCCGTGTTCATCGTACCAATGACAAACACGTTGCGCGGCACACGCATTACGTCGCCGCTGATCGGCAGCACAATCGCGCCGCCGCGCTTGTCCATCTCCAACGCGTGGATCAGTTCCCCGAAAATTCTGGGGATATCGCCGCGGTTGATCTCATCGATAACGAGGTAGTAGCGGCGGTCTACATGCTCGGCAGCCTCCTTGCACAGTCGCTTGAACACCCCGTCTTTCAGGTTGAACACCATGTGATCACCCGCCGTCTCCGGGCGATAGCCCTCGATGAAGTCCTCGTAGCCATACGCCGGGTGAAAGCAGCACGTTTGTACCGGTGCCCCCTTGCCAAAGCCGTCCCCGACAATCGCCAATCTTCGGCTTTCGTCCAGCGACTCGAAGTCACTGCCAAACGTCGCCCAGGCCACCAGGTCACGCGCCGTTCGCTGGGCCCAGTAAGTCTTGCCCGTACCCGGCGGACCATACAGGATGACCTGGCCCTTGCGCTCGAGAATGGCCTGGATCCGACCGGGGATACCGCGCAGCCGTGGGACAACACGTTCAGGCCCAGGCCGTGGCTTCGGGCCGATCGTGTGGATCACAGACGCGCCTAGAATCCGCCGTTCAATCTCAACGATGTTCGGCGGCTCGAGTTTCAGGTACCGGACGGTGGTCCGCAGCCCCTCACGCTTGGGTAACTTCCACTCGTCCAGGTTCAGCCACTCAACAGGCCGCCGGTGCGGGAAATCCGAGGTTCCGTCGTACGCGTAGTCGCCGATGACCCGGCCGATCCCCAGCACGGCCTCACCATCGCAGGCGAGCACGAGATCGCCTTCTTCAATATCGGTTACGAACCAGTGCACCTGGCGCGCCAGTTTCCCGATTGCCTGGGGCGTGTTGGGGTAGTGCTCCTGCATCAACGCCTTGAGTTTATCGCGAGACGGGCTATCCGGTGTGATGTCGGACAAGTCTCCCAGTTTCGACCAGCCGATAGCCACGCACTCCCCCGTGCGCATCATCTCCCAGCGGTTGCGCGGCTGGGCCCCGTCGCTGGTCCCGATGCGCCAATAGGCGTGACGCGGCGTACGGCGGTTCATTGTTGTGGTCAGCTGGTTCATCGGTATGCCGAGCAAACTGGCAATCGCAACATACCGGACGGCGGCAACATATCGACCATCGCCAGCGGGTGGAGTCTGCAGAAGCGCCATCAGATGGAAACGCTGCCACTCCGGCGAGTGGAAATCATCCAACTTATCCGGATACAGCAGGCTGAAGTACTTGTGTCCCCAGGCACGGTCGCTGACATCGGGCGCCACCCGATCCATGGCCGCCTGTAAATCCGCGTAAGCCTCGTCAGTCGGCTCCGCAGGCAACTGCTCCAGGACTTCTATACCGCGAAGTAGCTGGTCGCGGTGTTTCCGGGCCACGTCAATTGCCTCAGCCGTGGATATCTCCCGTTGTTTACTGGGGCTGCCAGTCATCCACGTGCCGGTTTCACTCCGCCTGTAGATGTCGTATTTCAAAGCACTACCGCCGGCTATACCGCCAAACCGTGCCGGGAACTCCTCGTCGTTCTTGAACTCCAGCCAATAAACCAGGCTGTCGTTGTTCCCGTGCCGGTGCATCAGATCCAGGAGGTCTTCGCCATCGAGTCTCCCCAGCACCTCCGGACCAAAACGGAGGCGGAACACTTCGTAGCAAGACTCGAGTTGAGCCTGCGTCAGCAGATCGCCCGATGCCGCCAGGCTTTCGTGCCACTCCCTCAGTTCCTGTGTGACCCGCGGGTCAAGTGTCATAGCCCCACCTCGTTCATCGCTTGTTTATACCAAATGTCCCGTGGCACAACGGCTCACAGGCAACCGCCGGATGTGATTCCCGCCAGCGCATTCACCGTTGGCATTCTCCCGACAACCGTGTCGGACCCGCTTGGATGGCTCGCTAATCCCACAACGCGTATCATCGGCGCCCTACACGGCCAGTTCAACCGATCCGGAGGGAATACATGGCGCGGGGCGAGATCATTTTGCGGCAGTGGAACCTGCTTAAGACCCTGCAAACACGCGGTGCGGGGATTCCCCTGAAGCAGTTGGCGGACGAGTTTGAAGTCAGCGACCGTACCATTCAGCGGGACTTCGAGGTGCTCCAGGAACTCGGGTTCCCGGTTGAATACGAGGAAGACGAGTATGGCAAGCGCTACTGGCGGATGCCGCATGACTTCTTCAAAACCGGGCCACTGGTGCTGGGGCTGACAGAGGCAGTATCGCTGCACCTGGCGGAGAACCTGTTTTCGCCGCTGGCGGGAACGCATTTCGCTGATGGGTTGCGGACGACGCTGAACAAGGTGCGCAGCCTGATTCCCGCCCGGGCCCTGGAGTACTTCCGCGAACTCGACCGCACGATCTACGTACGCCGCAGCGGCGTCACCGATTACTCGGCGCATGCCGAGACCATCCGGGTATTGCTCGACGCCGCCCATGTCAGACACTCAGTTGAAGTCACCTATCACGCCCTGTGGCGCGCCGACGAGTACACGACGCTGTTTGATCCATATGGGCTGGTGTAC
>JAFGRR010000102.1 GCA_016935035.1 Phycisphaerae bacterium
CGAGATGACCGTGCACCCGAGCCTGGCGCCGAATCCGGACGGCATCGAGGAGCAGGATGACGACGTCGATTCGCTCGACGTGGTCAAGGGCCGTGACACCTGTCCGTACTGGTACTTCACCGCCGATCACGAGGCGTTCATGCAGCTTGATCCGGGCGATATCTACGAAGTCACCGCGGCGGGCGCCGTGCTGGTTGTCGACGACGTCATCCACCTTGGTATTCCGGATGAGACCGACGTCGATGCCTTCGAGTTCGTCGCCATGGAAGAGCCCGACCTGCCCGGCCAGTACTTCCTCGCGGTCGTCTTCAGTGTTGACAATGACGATTCGCTCACGGTGGCCAACGAGTCCGGCGGCCTCGATCCGACCGCCGTCTATGCCTCGTTCCTGACCGGGTACAGCTTCCAGATCACTGACTCGCTCGGCGACGACATCGACGCCCTCACCTGTTATCGCGAGCCGCTGCCACGCTACCTGTGCGGCGATGCGAACTGCGACGGTGTGGTGGACGTGTTCGATATCGACGCTTTCGTGCTTGCGATCACGAATCCGGCGGCCTATCAGGCCATATACCCGTGCTTTATGAACTGCGACACGAATTGTGACGGCTCGATCGATGTGTTCGACATCGACTCGTTCGTCGCGGCGGTCACTGGCACGCCGTGCAACTGTGGTTACTAAGGAACCTCTCCGGGCGCGATAGGACGCCCCTGACAAATGGGTGACCAACGGCACCGGTCGGTGAGCTTCTCACCGGCCGGTGTCTTGTTTGTGTCCGGCTTCGCGTCAGACCGTGCCACGTGCGGCGGGAGTGCTAATTACCATGCCGCGATCGCGTGCGGCTCTGCTATAATGGGCGGGACGCGTTGGCTATGGCCGCGCGCCTTGCCCGTGGCAGGCGGTAATATGGCGTTTTTTCGGACCGACCGCCACACTCGCGCGGTCCGGCCGATCTGATGAGAAGGCCCCGCCGGCGCGAAGACACGAAACCAGGCCGGCTCACCTTTGGCAGCATCAGGCGGAATTCAGGAGGCCAAGAGGCGCATGGCAACACGCGGTTCGAGCATTGACGGAAAGGTGGTCGGCGTCCGGACTCACGCGGATCGCTTTGGGCGAACGTCGCTGGCAACGGCGATGGTCCTGATGGCGCTGTGTGCCGCTCAAACAGCTCTGGCGGTCAACCCTGTCCCAAATGGTAACAGCGAGTTCGATGATGCCAGCACACATGTGTTCCTCGACGGGGAGGTCACCTTCATCTATGTGACGATGGACCCCGCCGACCTGCTGGACTGCCTGAACGATCCCTGGAGCGACGAGCTCAAGCCCTGCACCGTGCACATCGTCAACTCGGCTATCGACGAGATCATTACCGATGTCGGCATCCGCCCGCGCGGCAACACCTCGCGCGATTCGATCAAGAAGTCCTGGAAGCTCGACTTCAACGACCTCGTGCCCGATCGGCAATTCCATGAACTCGAGTCACTGAACATCAACGGCGAGCACAACGACGTGTCGATCACGCGCTCTAAGCTGGCCTGGGATCTCTACAAGCGGATGGGTGTGCCCTCGCCGCGTGCCACGCACGTGCAGATCAAGATCAACGACGGCACCTATGTTGAGGGCGTGCACGTCTGCGTCGAACAGATCGACGAAGAACTCGCCGAGAACTGGTTCGGCAACAAGGATGGCAACCTCTACAAGTGCCGCTACCAGGGTGCGCGGGCAGATCTGCGCTACGTGGCCCCCGGTACGCCGGAGACATACCAGAACCTCGGTGGCGGCGAGACCTACGAGGAACACAACAACGATCCCAACTCCGACTTCACCGACCTGGCCAACTTCATCGACTTCATCAATAACACCGATGACGCCGCCTTCGCCGCCGGCATCGTCCAGCGCTTCAGCGTGGACAACTTCCTGCGTGCCATGGCCGTCGATGTAACGATGGGACACTGGGATAACTACTGGTACGGTGCCAACAATTACTACCTCTATCACAACGAGGACACCGACCGCTTCGAGTACATCCCCTACGATCTCGACAACACCTACGGCGTGGACTTCTTTGGCATCGATTGGGCCAATCGCGGGTACGCGAACTGGGGCAACGGTGGGTTCGGCAGCGACAACGGTCAGTTGCCGCCGCTCATCGAACGCATCCTGGACATTCCCGCCTACGAGGCCCAGTACCGCCGCTATCTCAGACAGCTTGTCGGTGCCGTCGGCCAGACCGAGTACTCAACCGTAACCTACAACGACACCGTCGGCGATCTCTTCAGCGGCCTCGGCCCGCACTACGACATCGTCTCGGTCGATGTGTCCAACGACGCCAGCAACCTCTACGTCACCATTCAGCTCAACGGGCCGGTGGACGTCGGCGGCGACACGGGCAACGGCGAGTACATGATCTTTTTCGATACCAAGCCGGGCGGCAGCACATCGAACCCGTGGGGACGCCTCATCAACGCCACCGTCGCGCATGATTACTTCATCGGAAGCTGGCCGGACGGCGGCGGCGGACTCCAACTTTGGGAGTATGGCTCCAGTTGGCATCAGCCGGACGACGGAGCCTCAATCGACCTGACCGACAAGGCCAACGGACGCATCAGCTACATCATCCCGCTCGACGACCTCGGGCTCGAGGCCGACGACGAGTTCGACTTCGACGTCGTCTCAACGGGCGGCGGCAGCGACCCCGGCGTTGACCACCTGAGCAACCCCTCAATCTCCACGCCCGATTGGTCAACTCCGTCGACGCCCGGGACGTACTTGTCATACACCGTGCAGGACAGCACTCCGCCGGCGTCGGTCGACGGCCCTTTCACGCTGGCGTGTGTCGAGGCCGGCATCGACCAGATCTACGCAATGATCACGCCGTACGCCTTTGAAGGTTCGTACGACAACGGCAACATGGACTGGAGCTATACGACCGACAACTTCCTTGATTCCTACACCTACCCCACGACGTACAGAAACTGGGGCTGGGGTTGGGATTGGGGGCTCAAGCCCTACATCGACGCCCGCACCAGCTACCTGCGTCTGAACGTGCCCGCTCCGGCCGACTTGCCGCGCCTGTACATCAACGAGATGCTCGCCGGCAATAACACCATCAACACCGATGAACTCGGCCAGTATGAGGACTGGGTCGAAATCTACAACGATGGGGACACGGCGGTCGACGTCGGTGGCATGTATCTGACCGACGATCCGGGCAACCCCACGCAGTGGCAGATCCCGGCCGGTACGTCGATCGCCGCCAAGGGCTGGCTGCTCGTGTGGTGCGATGATGACGCCGGCGATGGGCCGCTGCACGCGTCGTTCAAGCTCTCCGGCGATGGCGAAGGTGTCGGCCTCTATCACACCGACACCAACGGCAACGTCCTGATCGATTTCGCGACGTACCCCGCGATCCGCGACGACGTTTCGTGCGGCCGCTATCCGGACGGGGCGGATGACTGGGGCTTTATGGCGACACCGACGCCCGCCGCCGCCAACGCCCCGCACAACAACCCGCCCATGATCGAGAACACGGCGCACGCCCCGCTCGCGCCGACCGCCGTCGACACTGTCGTGGTTACCGCGGCCGTCACCGATGACGGCAGCGTCACGAGCGTCACGCTGACCTATGACGCCGGCGCCGGAGCACAGGTTGTCACCATGTACGACGACGGCGCGCACGGTGACGGTGCCGCCGGCGACGA
>JAFGRR010000006.1 GCA_016935035.1 Phycisphaerae bacterium
CTGCGGGTCACGGGTCAGATTGCCCATCAGGATGACGCGGTTGAAATTGGCCATCATCTACCTCCTGCGAGCCGTGCCTGGCCAAGCGCCGGTACGTGCTTGCTTACTGCTCGGAATCAACTCAGTCGTTCTGTGCTGCCCGGTCCGGAGCCTCATCGGCCGTAACCGGCGCCGGCCTGTCACCGAACGAATCGCCGCGGCCACGGTCCCGACCACGGTCGCGGTCATGATCACGATCGCGGTCATGGTCGTGGCGTGGTCCACGCCGATCACGATCACGCCCCATATCGCGGTCATCATAGCGCCGCTCGCGGTCGCTGCTGGGCAGCAGGGGCTGATCGGCCGGCCGCTCCTGAAGCTCCTTGATCTGCTCGGGAGTGACCTCTTCCGGCCGCAGAACCAGCACGCGCAGGATCGAATCACTGAGTTGAACGTCGCGCTCGAGATCGACGATGCGCGTCGGGTCTGCGTTGAAATAAGTCAGCACATACGTGCCACGCTTGCGTTTGTTCAGCTCATAGGCCAAGCGGCGCTCGTCGAACTTCACGCAGACGAGCAGTTCCGCGCTGATACGCTCGCAAAGCCGGCGCACCTCGGCGTCAATTGCCGACCACTCGTGCGCGAACGCATTGTCGAACAGAAACATGCCTTCGTAGAGTCTCAATGCCAGTCTCCTTATGCTGCTGGCCCGGTGTTGTCGCGGCTAACCTTCACTGCCGGATGGCCCGCGCCGGTTGACTTCGTTCATTGCGTTCTCGACACCAACACGCATCCAGAGCTCGACAGCATCGGCGGCAGCCTGGATGCCCTGTGCCATGATCTCGCGTTCCTCCGGAGTGAACGCACTCAATACGTATTCCACGGTCGCCGACCGGTCGACCTTGCCGATGCCGATGCGCAGTCGACTGACCTCGTCGGTACCCAGGTGCCGGATGACGTCCGACAGCCCTTTGTGTCCGCCCGCCGACCCGGCGCCACGCAGCCGCAGCTTCCCAACCGGAAGGTCCAGATCGTCGTGCACCACCAACACATCCGGCAGCCCGATCTTGTAGTACCGCCACGCCGCCGCCACACTGCGACCACTCAGGTTCATGAACGTGGTCGGCTTCAGCAGCAATCCACGCGTGCCGGCAATCGGACCGTCGCCCAGCAGGGCGTCGAAACGCCGCTCGTGTCGGCTCACATCCACCGACCAACGCCGCGCCAACTCGTCCACCACTTGGTACCCGATGTTGTGGCGCGAGCCGGCGTAACGCGGTCCGGGATTTCCCAGACCGGCGATCAGTTTCACCACTACTCTCCAGCGGCATTATCTTCCGCTTTGCCACGGCTGATGACCTCTGGCTCAGCCGTCCCTTCAGCTACGACTTCCTCGCTGACTTCCTCGCCCGGAGCCGCCGTCCGCTTCGCCTTGACCGTCAGAACCACCTCGCTCGGGTCATTCAGCGGCTTAACATCCGGTGGAAACTCGATGTCGCCAACCGACAGCGACTGGCCGACGTGAAGGTGGCTGATGTCCGGACGCAGAGCCTCGGGAATACGGTCCAGCGGACACTCCACGCGCAAGTCCGTCAGTACGTTCTGGAGCAGGCCGCCCTCGTGCAAGCCCACCGGCTCACCCTTCGGCTGGACCGCCACCGAGACCTTCACGCAATCGGTCGCCGTGACACGCATCAGGTCCACGTGGATCGGCGTGCTCTGAAGGTGGTCATACTGCACCGCCTTCAGCAAGTACGAATCCTGCTTGCCGTCCAAATCGACCCTGATCACGTGCGTCACGCGCTCCAGCGTCAACTGCAGGTCGTGCAGTGACAGCGCCAGCGTTTCCGGTTCCTGCTGGTGGCCATACAGCACGGCCGGCACCATTCCTTCACGCCGCAAGCGCTGGTTCGCGTGACGACCGCCCGCCGAACGCCGCTTGCCACGAATCACTTGGATCTGCATCTTCAACTCCCATGGGTGCGCTGGCCGGCAACAAGCGGGCCGCGCCGCCTCAGTCGATGAACAGACTGCTCACCGATTCATTCCGGTGAATTCTCCTGATCGCCTCGCCCAGCAGCTTGCTGATCGTCAGAACAGAAAGCTGCTTGATCTCGGCGGCCCGCGCCGTCAGCGGAATCGTGTCCGTGATGGCGAGTTGTTCGATTTCCGCGCCCGACAGGTTCTTAATCGCGTTCCCACACAAGACGCCGTGCGTCGCCGCCACGATCACGCGGCGGGCACCGCTTCGACGCACCAGCTCGCACGCCTGCACCACCGTGCCGCCGGTCGAAATCATGTCGTCTACCATCAGCACAGTCTTGCCCTTGACGTCGCCAATGACGTTGTAGCTGACGGTTTCGTGTCCGCTCTTGCGGCGTTTGTCGATGATGGCGAGATCGCCGTTGAGCCGCTCGGCATAGACGCGGGCACGCTTGAGATTGCCGATGTCCGGACTGACCAGGACAAGCTGGCCATCCTCGATCGAGTTGAAAAAGGTCGTGATTACCGGTTCAGCCGAGAGATTGTCCACCGGTATGTCGAAGAAGCCCTGAATCTGCGCCGCGTGCAGGTCGCAGCACAGGACTCGGTTCGCGCCGGCCGTCGTCAGCAGGTTCGCCACCAGCTTCGCCGTGATCGGCACGCGCCCCTCTTCCTTGCGATCCTGACGAGCGTAGCCAAAGTAAGGGATGACCGCGGTGATGCGTTGTGCCGAGGCCCGCTTCAAACAATCGATGAACGTCAGCAACTCGATCAGGTTGTCATTGACTGGCGTACAAGTGGACTGAATCACGAACACGTCGCGTCCGCGCACGTCCTCGTGCAGCTTGACCGAGACCTCGCCGTCCGGAAAGTCATCAAGGTCCGCGCGCCCCAACGGCAGGCCCAGATACTCCCCGATCTTCTGCGCCAGGGCCGGATTGCTACGTCCGCTGAACACGCGAAGATTGGTCATCGAGCTTGCTCCATCGGAAACGACGAACCAGTCATTGCGAAGACACCCATCATGGGCCACCTGCCCGCACACGTTCGGGCAACTACCCGGCCTGGACTTGAACCAGGAATGCCAGGACCAAAACCTGGTGTGTTACCAATTACACCACCGGGTAATCGGGAGCTCAGTCCAGTCTCGACTGCCCAAGTTCTCTGTTAACGCCGCGGGTGAACACTGAAGGCGCGTTCGTGGACCCGTTCGGAAGCCTGAGCCACCTGACGCGGGCAGATGGCCCACCCCGGACACCCGGCTCACCGCCAGGCACCCGGACGCTCCGTGCGAGCGGGCAATACCCCGGTCGCGACGCCTGACCGAGGATCGCCCATTAGACGGTCCCAGAGCCCCTCTGTCAAGCGTCACGCATGGAGCGGGTTCAGCGGTCAGGGTTCAGGGTTCAGGATTCGCGCCGCAACACGCCCGCGAGAAGAGAACGCGACGCCTGGGGCGGCAAATCAATCCAGAACTGACAGTGCAAATGTAAGAACGAAGAGCTCACGTCGGGTGCCATGGGCAGGCCCTCCGAAGGTGCGTTTGCCCGTGCGTGAAACGGATGTTCACGGGCAGGTCTGAAGACCTGCCCGTGGCACCCAGCGAAGACGGCGAACGAGACATCGGCCGCTACCGCTGAATCGGCACCGGCCTGTCTCGGGCTTCCTGCGCGGTTCTCGGAC
>JAFGRR010000103.1 GCA_016935035.1 Phycisphaerae bacterium
GACGAAATCAGCGTGCTGGCCACGAGCTTCAACACGCTGGCCGACAAACTCCGCGCGGCGCACCTGCTCCTGGAGCACCGCGTCGAGGAACGCACCGCCGAGCTTGCCCAGGCCAACCGCGAGCTTCAGCAGGAAGTCGTGGAGCGACAGCATGCCGAGGACTCGCTGCGCCGCATGCAGTTCGCCATTGACCGGGCCAGCGAGGCCGTCTTCTGGATCAGCCCGACGGCGCACATACTATATGCGAATGACACAGCCTGCCGCGCCCTCGGCTACACGCGCGATGAACTGCTGCAACTACGCGTGCAGGACGTGAACGTCGGAATTGCCGCCGGCGGTTGGCAGGAGTACTGGGAGGAACTCAAGCACCGCGGCGCGCTTACTACCGAGTCAGAGCACCGCACAAAGGATGGACGCCGCTTCCCGGTGGAGATCGTGGCTAACTACTTCCGCCTGGGCGACGACGAGTTCTCCTGCTCTTTCACCCGCGACATCACTGACCGCAAGCAGGCCGAGCAGTCACTGCGGGAGAGCGAGCAACAGCTCCGCATCCGACTCGACTACATCCTCTCGCCCGACAGGGAGCTTGGACAGGTTACGCTGCTGGATCTGATCGACGCGCAAGACCTTCAGAAGATCCAGGACTCCTTCGCCAACGCCATCGGCGTCGCATCGATGATCACCGATGTGGAGGGCAAACCCATAACGACGCCGAGCAACTTCTGCGGCGTGTGCGAACTGGTTCGCGCCACCGAGGAGGGACGTCGGCACTGTCAGTTCTCCGACAAGGTCCTTGGAGAGAAGGCACGTCAGCTCATGGAGCCGACGTACGAGAAGTGTCGGAGTTGCGGGTTTGTTGACGCCAGCGCTCCCATCATTGTCGGTGGCAAGCACGTGGCCAACTGGCTGATTGGTCAGACGAACGTAGTCAACACGACGCGCGAGAGCATCGCCGAGTACGCCCGGGAAATCGGCGCGGACGTTGATGCGATGCTGAGCGCGTACGACAACATGACCAACATGTCGATCGAGAGTTTCGAGCGTGCCCTCGGATTGCTTTGGACGCTGGCCCGTAAGATCTCGACCCTGGGGTATCGCAACCTGATACTGGCACGCGACATCTCCAAGCGAAAGGGTGTCGAGGACCGGCTGCGCGAGCAGGCGAACTTGCTGCGTAACAAGAACATGGAGCTGGAGGCCCAGCGCGGCCAGCTTCAGGCACAGCAGCAGAGACTTGTCTCGATCAACAGTGATCTCGAGGAGGCCAAGGCGGCTGCCGAGGCGGCCAACCGCTCCAAGAGCGAGTTCCTCGCCAACATGAGCCACGAGATTCGCACGCCCATGACCGCCATCCTGGGCTACAGCGAGGTGCTCGCCGACGAGTTGAACAGTTGTGCCGCATCCGACACCAACGCCGATTGCTCGCATCTCGCGTCGAGCGCCGAGATGCTCACGACCATTCGCCGCAACTGTGAGTACCTTCTCAACATCATCAACGACATCCTCGATCTATCCAAGATCGAGGCCGACAAGCTCGAAATCGAACGCATCGAGGTAGTGCCGCACCAGCTTCTTGGCACGATCGAGCAGTTGGCCCGCGTGCGCGCCGACGCCAAGCATCTGACCCTCCGCATCGAGTACGACGGTTCGGTCCCCGAGGTCATTCACACCGACCCGACGCGTCTGCGCCAGATCCTCATTAACCTTCTGGGCAACGCCGTCAAGTTCACCGAGCGGGGCGAGGTGCGGCTGATCACCAGTTTCGTGCCGGGCGATCCCAGCAACGCCAAGATGCAGTTCGACGTCGTGGACACCGGCATCGGCATGACGCCCGCGCAGGTTGCCAAGCTCTTCCAGCCGTTTGTGCAGGCGGATTCGTCCACCACGCGTGAGTTCGGCGGCACTGGCCTCGGGCTGGCCATCAGCGCACGTCTGGCCAAGCTGCTCGGAGGTGACATCAGTGTGCTTGAGAGCGAGCCCGGCAAGGGCACGCGTTTTCGCCTGACCGTCAGCGCTGGAGAGGTCGGCCGTCTAGTGTATATTCCGAACGAGCCCAGGAAGGCCGCCGCCCCGCCATGCGTGCTGGCAGCGCCGGCACGCCCGAGCGAGGCAGAGGCACCAACACCCGATCCACAGCTTGATTGCCGCATACTGGTAGCCGAGGATGGGCCCGACAACCAGCGCCTCATCTCATACGTGCTGCGGAAGGTCGGCGCCGATGTCACGCTGGCCGAAAACGGCGAGGTCGCCGTGCGGCTGGCCATGGCTGCAAACGTCAGCCGCCGCGTCAGTGATCCGTGCGTGCCGTTTGATGTCATCCTGATGGACATGCAGATGCCGCTCCTCGACGGATACCAGGCGACCCGCAAGCTGCGTGAGAAGGGCGTCAGCATTCCAATCATCGCCCTGACGGCGCACGCCATGGAAGGCGATCGCCAGCGATGTCTGGACGCTGGCTGCAATGACTACGTCAGCAAACCCATCAATCGCAAGGTGTTGATCACCGCTATCCAGGAGCAGCTTGCCGACGCAACCTCGAAGCCCGGTCCATCTGGCGGCAATGCCCCGGCGTCAGAGTCGACCGACGCGGCGTTTTCGACAGACGCCGTGCGGACGTCGCTCGAGGGCATGTCAGCGCGGGTGGCTGCGATCGAACAGGCCCTCGCCGCGGAAGATCTTGCCGAACTCGCAACGTTGGCTGCGAAGCTCGTGTCGGAAGCTGAGGGCAATAACCTCGTGTCCCTCACCGACGCTGCCCGCAACGTGGAGGCACAAGCCCGTGCCGGCGAAGACCTCGACCGCATCAGCCAAGCCGTGCGTCAACTGGCCGAGGCGTGTCAGCAATCCAAAGCGAGCTAGAAGCAGGGACGAAGGGACATAGCGACGTAGGGACGAAGGGAACTACGAAGATGCGTCCTGCGGGTTTTTCAATTCGCCATTCGGCATTAACCACAATATGCCCACTCGCTGCCGCTCGGGCTCGGATGGTGGCAATATGACCCTCACCGCCGCTTTGGGCTCGGTCTGAACCGCCGGACGTTCAGCACGCGGTGCTAGAAACGTCGGTCGGGATGCAGGATGGGTTGTATCGACAGGAACTGCTGCAAGCGGTCCATGCCTTGCTCGATGTTCTCCAGCGAGTTCGCGTACGAGATGCGGATGTAGCCTTCGCCTCCGGGGCCGAAGTCAACGCCCGGCGTAACTGCCACGCCGGCCTGCTCCAGGATGTCGAACGCGAACTCACGCACGTTGGTCGTGAAGCGCTGCACGTTGACGAACACGTAGAACGCCCCGACCGGCTCGGCCAGCACGTGCAGGCCCATCGCCTTCAGCCGGCTCAGCACCAGCCGCCGCCGCTCGTCGTAACACTGGCGCATGCGTTCAACATCCCCGTCCGCCTGACGCAAGGCGGCGATGGCGGCGAATTGCGGAAAGTCCGGCGGCGAGATCAGCAGGTTCTGCTGCAACTTCTGCACCGGCCGCACCAGCGGTTCCGGCAGAACCGCATAGCCCAGCCGCCAACCCGTCATCGCGAACAGCTTCGAGAACCCGTTAATGACGATCGCGTCCGGCGTGTACTCCAGGATCGAATGCGCCCGCCCGCGATACACCAGCCCGTGATAGATCTCGTCCGAGATGATTACCGCCTGATCGCCGACCAGCTTGACCAGCTCTTGCATGCGTTCCGGCGTCGTGATCGTGCCGGTCGGATTGGCGGGCGAGTTCAGCATCAGGGCCCGCGTGCGCTCGTTGAGCTTGGCCTTGACGGCGCGCAGGTCGAATTGAAAGCCGTCTTCCTCGCGTACCGACGTGCGCACCGCGACGCCGTCATACGCCGACACGAAGTTCGGATAGCACGCGTAATGCGGATCGGTCAGGATGACCTCGGAACCGGGGTCGAGCAGGGCGGCGAAGACGAGCAGCATCGCGCCCGAGCTGCCCATCGTCACAACGATGCGATCGGTCGAGACGTTGATGCCGTACATGCGGTGCTGCCAGCCGGCGATGGCCTCGCGCAGCTCCGGGTGGCCGAGCGAATGCGTGTAGTGCGTGCGTCCGTCGCGCAGGGCTTTCATGCCGGCCTCGAGCGCGACTTTGGGCGTATCAAAGTCCGGCTCGCCGACTTCGAGATGAATGATCGAACGCCCCTTGCGTTGCAATTCCGCCGCCCGCTCAAGCACTTCCATGACCAAAAACGGCGGCATCTGCTCTGCCCGTTTGCTGATCAACTGCCGCAACCGCGACTCATCCACGACCAAGATCCTCCACGAAACCCGCGTATCTTCCGGACCGCGCCATCGTATACCAACCAGCGTTGGCCCGCACGCCTGCCCGGCCGGTCGGAGCCGGGCCAGTAATGGCCCGGTTGACACGGACCCGCTTGATTCGCCGTGATATGTAACCCGCCCATTACTGGGTGGACTCGGATCGATGCATGCTGGCCGCTGCCTGTACCACTAGGGGCCATGCGCTATCGTGTGGCATGAACGCGATGGCGACGCGAGCCTGTTGCAGGCGTCCGGCGCCGAGGTGTGATTTCGAGAGGTCGAACGCACGCTGGCCGGCGTCAAAAACGGCGCCGCGCGGCGTGGTCCGCGCGGCGCCCGTGCTGAAGTCGTCTTTGTGATCGTTGCCGGTTTTACCAGCGCGATCGGCCGCCACCGCCGCCGCCACCAGTCCGTGGCGGGCGCGGCTTGGCTTCGTTGACCTTCAGGGCGCGGCCGCCGTAGTCCTGGCCGTCGAGGGCCTGGATGGCGGTTTGAGCTTCCTCGTCGGAGCCCATCTCGACGAAGCCGAATCCCTTGCTCTGTCCGGTGTCGCGATCCTCGATGACCTTGGCGCTGCGAACTGTGCCGTGCTGCGCGAACAATTGCTCCAGGTCCGCGTTGCTGATCTGATACGATAAGTTGCCGACGTACAGCTTGTTGCCCATTGCGGGTCTCCTCGTAGTACCGTGGCGGGAAGTCCGTTACGCCGGGGGCTGACCGGCGACCAATCTTCCCAGTCCTCAATTCGGCCAGCCAAGATCCAAGCCCGCCGGCGGCGACCGCCGCCAACTTGTTCGGCCGACCTATGTCACTCACTCGCATGCCCGGGTGCCGCGGCCACGAATCGGCGAACCCGGGTTGTCCTTCAGCCTCTCGATCTGGCCCGCCGACGAACCTGTCGCCGGACCGCGCTTAGCGTCGCGCACCGGCCGAGCCGACTCGCCGACGGGCACACTTGCCGAATAGATCCTCGCGACCAGTCCAGTTCGGGAGAGAACGCCCCAAGCGCGCAGGCAGATCCTCGATGGAAGAGGAATGATCCGAGAAATTCGACCTCGAACGCAAATTCTATCACCGCCGCCTCACGATGCAATTCCCGCGACCGCGTGCGTTCGTTGAACGGGGACCGTCGGGTGCATGCCGTTGCGTGCCATGGGCAGGTCCGACGCAGTCGGACTTGCCCGTGGGTACAGCCGGCGTGAATGCGACCTAATGCCACTCGTACGCCAGCGGCCACCGAATGGGTCGCCCCCAGTCAGAACCCCGTACGCGAGCACGGGGCCCGGACCGCTCTGCTGCGGGGCGGGTCCTGATTGCTCGCCCACGCCTGCCGCCGGCTCTCTACGGTGTTCTCTCCGTTTGGAGGCCCAGGATATGTGCATGCAACCGCTCGCCGAAAACTCCGTCCGGCGGGCCAAACACGTCCGCGAACTCCGCCAGCCGCTGCCGCGCCGTCAGCTTCTCTTCGCCCCGGCGCGACATTCGCTGTACGTACTCCGTGAACTCCGCTCGCCGCGCCTGCCAGAGGTAGTGCACGAGCGCCCACGCCATGGCGTCGTCGCGACTCGGTTGCCAGCTAGCGTCGTCCGCGATCAGGCGGGACAGGTTCGGCAGATCCGCCGGCGTGGCATACATTCGCCTGAACTTAGCCGCGCGCTCCGTGTGTACGCGTGACAGCACGTCATCGACGCCGGGCTCCCACAGCTCGAATGCTTGCGCCAGACCTTCCGCCAGCCACGACGGTACATCGCCCGAGCGATCGAACAGCCCGATGTTGAACTGAATCGCGTGGGCCGCCTCGTGCTGGATGGCTTGGCGGGCGTATTTGTCGAGCACCCGCTGGGCCGCTTGCTCGGCTCTCTGGCGGCGTTCGGTTGGCAGAGTGGCGATTTGGGCCA
>JAFGRR010000104.1 GCA_016935035.1 Phycisphaerae bacterium
AGGTTGTGGTGAACCGTTGGCATCCGATGCCCCTTTATACACAAGTACTTACGACGCGCCGCGCTGGCGCGAATAATGATTTAGCACATATGTTGAACCGTGGGCAACGTGGAAAACCTCTGTGTAATCTAGGGTTGCGGCAATGTCGCCGCCTACACCGGTTTGGGCGGCACAGCCCTGACCCGACCCGCTCAATCGCTCAGTCATGTATGATCGCGGCGACGAATCCATCGATGTCGAAGACGTCCGCGCGGCCATCACGATCGCAGTCGGCGGCGCGAATGTCGCAGAACGGATACACCTGGTGGTAACCATCCTCGTCCAGGATCGCCAGCACGAACGAGTCGATGTCGAATACGTCCGCCTGTCCATCGCAGTTGGTGTCGCCGACCGCGAACCCAGGCTGTGATTCATAGGCGCCGAGGTCGACCAGCGGCGCCAGGCCGCTGCCGGTGTCGGGTGTCAGAGGATCGTCGATGAAGCGTGGGGCACCATTGAAGTCGGTGTCGATGAATGGCGGGACGGCGTAGTTGTTGCCGGCGTCGATGCACGGGGACGCCGCCTGTAGCCGCACGTCGTCATCCGCTGTGCCTGCCACGCCGTCCGGGCCGTTCGGATCGTAGAAGAGCGGATCCGTGTCGATCACGCCGTTGCCGCCGGCGCCGTTCCAGCCATCCTGGATGCAACTGTAGATGACGACCGGTGCAGCGTCGCCCGGATCGATCTGTGCATGTTCCGGTTCGGCGCTGTCGTCAGTGTTGTTCCATAGGACGCAGTTCGCGATGTAGGGGATTCCATCCTCCTCGCAGCGCAACCCTCCGCCGCTTTCGAACGCGCTATTGGCCGCCAGCGAGCAATTGACGAGCAAAGGGCTGGCGTTGTAGCTGTAGACCGCACCGCCGCCGAGTGCCTCGTTGCCGCGGAATATGCAGTTGACCAAGTCTGGCATTTCGTCGTCACAAGCGAAGCCTCCGCCCTGGTCGGTGGCATGGTTGCCGTAAAACGCGCAGCCGAAGAGCAATGGGTCAGTTCCGTGTGTGGCCAGTGCGCCGCCGGCGCCCCAGGCGGTGAAGTTTGCGATCAGATCGCAGTTTGCCAGTGACACGGAGCCGCCGTTGCTGTAGATGGCTCCGCCTTCGAGTCCGGCCCAGTTCTCGGTGAGGAGCGTGTCGTCGACCAAGACAGTCGCGTCGGCGCTGCTGGCAATGGCCCCGCCATTGCCGAAGTGGGCATAGTTGTGCAGGAATTCGCAATCGGACAAACTGATGCTGCTCACCAGGACGCAGATGGCCCCGCCGTCGAGACTCGCCGTATTGGCGTTGAAGCTACACCCAGTCACGGTTGTGGGCGATGTGGGTAGATACATCGCGCCGCCCGAACCTGTGGCGGTATTCCACTGAAACACGCAATCCTCGAATGTAGTTGTCCCGACGCTGTAGGCGGCGGCCCCGAGCGCGCCGATGTTGATCTCGACTGAACAGTTGCGGATTGTGGGGCCGCCCAGCAGGTACAAGCCCGCGCCGCGGTCTCGGTTACTGGTTGTGCCGGTGGCGGCGCCGCATCTGACACGGAAGCCATCAAGGATCGCACTGGCGCCTGCCTCATATGGCGCCGTCACGACGTGATATGTGTTGTCGCTGGTGTTGTCGTAGTTGGGCCCGTCATTGCCGTTGAGGTCGCCCGTTAGGATTGTGGTGTTGGCGTTTGGATCACGCTGCTCGAGGGCGGTCTCGTTGCCCGCGAAGCCGCCATAGAGTTCGACGCCGCTCAGCAGCGTGAATGTCGCGTGTCGGTTTCCGCCGGCGACATCGGGGGCATAGGTTCCCTCGGCCACCCAGACCTGGTCAACGACACCGGCGGTGCAGTCCGCAAAGGCCATCGCGACTTGAAGCCCGGTGTAGGCGTTAGCCCAACTGGTGCCGTCGTTGCTACCGCTCGCGTCGGCGTCGACGTACACGCGCGACGGCAGCGTCTCGCACTCGTCGGGCAGACCGTTTGCATTGCAATCATCGCTGAGGCCGGCGTGAATGTCGCACGCATCGCGGATGGCGTTGCCGTTGCAGTCGATTTCCGGCGGCGCGGCGAGTTCGAAGGCATAGACCGCCCCGGTCTGCGTCGATGCACCGATTCCGGTATAAGCACCCACAAGCACGATATCGCCGTCAACGCCGACGGCGCTGCCAAAATACGAAGACATGGACGCGTTCAAAGCCGCCAGGCTGCGCTCCTCGGTCCAGGTCAGGCCGTCAAATGCAAACACGTAGGCGGCCCCACTGTATGTGCTCGGCACGGCAACACGTTGGGCGCCGACCACGATGCGGCCGTCACGCACGGCCAGCGGCGCGCCGAAATAGTCGCCGGCGTCGGTGTTGCTGCCGGCGAGTGTCTGTGTCTCCAGCCACGTGCCACCGCTTTCAGCAAAGACGTACGCCAGTCCAGCGTTGCTGCCGAGACCGTCGTTCAAATCGGCCCCGACCACGATCACCGCACCGTCGGTTGCTACAGCCTGGCCGAAACGGTCGCTGCCGCCGGCATCGCTCGCCACCAGCGCTGCCGTCTGGGTCCAGACTCCGCCGGTTTCTTCGAACACGAAAACCGCACCGGCGTCGTTAATCGCCACGTCCGAATGCGGCGCGCCGATCACTGCCATTGAACCGCTCAGAGCGACCGATTGACCGAAATTGCCGCCATCGGTTGTGGGAGTTTCGATGAGCTTCTGCTCTTCGACCCAAACCTGTCCGTCGTGGCGGAAGACGTACACGGCACCGGCGTTCACGCTGTTGGGGTCGGCATTCGGCGACCCGACGAGGACGACGTCTCCGTCAATCGCGACCGATCTCCCGAAATCGTCGCCCGTGTTTGATGTGGATGGGACGAGAAGCTGCTGCTGGACCCAGGTGTCGGTGCCGCTTTCATAAGTAAAGACGTAGGCCTGCCCCTGGCTGCTTGCGCCCGCGAGCGGGGCGCCGATGACCGCACGCATGCCGTCGCTGCTGAGCGCTACCGCGGCACCGAAGTCGCCGTTGTTTGTTGACTGCGAGCCGGTGAATATCTGCCGTTGTTGCCAGGCGTCTCCGTCGAACCGGTAGAAGAAGATGCCGCCCTCGGACGACAGCGTGACCGTACGATTGGGTGCTCCGATCAGGGCCATGTCGCCGTGGAGCGCCAGCGCCGCCCCAAACCAGTCCGTTAGCGGGCTCGTGGTGGCATAGATGTGGTTGGCCTCGCACTGGGCGTTGGCCGGAATGGCGGCGTTACCCAGGATCAACCCGGACGTGGCCAGTGTCAGCAGTAAGAGGATTGCGCGCGGCATGCTCCGTTCTCCCTGTTTTGGTCCGCCACAACAGGCGTAAATGAGATGAATAAACCCGGATGGTCCATTATACCGCGTTGTACCTGTCCCTCGATGTGGATCCATCTTGGGAGGTTGCGTGGAGACGGATAGAGGTGGGAGGGGCGGGAACGGCAGGTGGTGGGCAGAGCGCCGTGACCCGCCCCACGCTTTACCCGCAGTCGGAGGAAACCAAATCGCAGAGATTCCACCGGGTGATGACCACGGGCTGCGTTGTTGGTCAAAGAAAAGCAAGTCGAGCGCCAGTCCAGGCTGCTGACCAGGGATTGCCTCTCACGGTGTGTGAAGCGGGCTCGATACGTCAGTTCATGCGTAGAGCGCGGTGCGGCGCTTATGTGCCGCGTTTGTGTTAAACCGGCCGGCTGTGGCGCCCGGGACGCCCGAGGCGCGGCTGCGGCACGTAGGTACTACGCTTGTGGCAGGGGTGACCAGAGGGGGACGCGGATGCCCGCGAGGCGTCCAATGACGACGGCCTGCGTCGCCAATAGCACGACACCAGTTGCCATGCCGGCCAGTTGCAGGGGGCCGTCGGCGGCGCCAAGGGCCACGATCAGAGCCGTCGCGCACGCCGGCGCGTGTGGGCAAGACAATATCACCAGCGACAGGGCGCACAACGCCAACGCCAGGGCGGCGGCGATGATCGCCGGCCAGCCGGTCGTTGTGAGCGCGAGCGGCGTGCCGATGATCACGTTCATAATGTGCCAGACGGTGCATCCGCAGATAATGGCGGCGAAATGCCCGATGATCACGGAACGCGGGGCGGCAGCCGGCGCGAACGGACTGGTGAACAGGATGAAGGCGCTGGGGCCCAATGCTGGAAACAGCAGCGGAACGTTCGTGATCCAGGCGAACGCGCTGATTACCAGGATGGCGACGCCGCCGTTGGCCGCCGCGATCACCGAGACGACGGTCCGCTCGTCCCAGCGCGCCAGCAGCGTGGGGATCGACAGCCGCGCCCGCCATGCGGCGATCGAGCGGCGCAGTGTTTTCGGGCGTGCCATGCTGTGCATAACGCACCTTGGCTGGACATGTGAACCGGGTGATGGTACTGCCAGCGTCATCGGCTCAAAGTCGCGTCGGTTTCTGGAAGGGGCCCGTGTGTGCGCACGACGCGCTCGCCACGCATATCCGACATGGGGTCACACGCGGCACTGGTCGGGACGATGCACCGGACCAAGCCGGGCCCAGTCCGAGTGGTCTCGGGCGCATGGCCCAGCTTGATCCGGTGAGCGAAGACAGGCCGCGGCGCACGTCCTCCATGGCACCGTCAGCGGCGTCATTTCGTTTTCGGAGCGAACTCGCCGGTGGTTGTGCTGTACGTGTACGTCGTCTTAGTGGGCACGTACTGATACGACCGTTTGCCGGTCTTCTTCCAGTTGCTGTCGGTCAGGCCGTTCTCGACCACCTCGGTGAACAGCGGGTTGGAGTTGGTGGCCTCGCCGTTGGCCGCACTGTCAAGCGTGGTGGGAAACTCGTCCAGGTTCTTGGCCAGGTTCGACATGCGGACCATCTTGATGCCGGTGCGCACGGCGGCGACAGTGGCTGTCTCGGCGGCGTTTTCGGCGTCATCGCGCATGTCGGTGAACTGCGGCGTAATAACGGCGGCCAGCAGTCCGATGATGACAATGACCATGACCAACTCAACCAGGGTGAATGCTCTGTGAACGCGTGAGAACATAAGATTCTCTCCTCGTCGGCAAGGGTTTCCTACTCAGGCAGTCTCAAGACGCGGGTCCTGTCTCGGTCCCGCAACGTAACTGTGAATTCGTCAATTGCCGCGATGGTAACATCGTCGGCGAGCGTGTCGCCGATGCCGACGAACCGGTCGTCGATCATCGCGAGCGGTCGCGTCCCGCCCAGGATCGCACTCAGCCGATAGTCGTGCGTCGGTGCGTCGCCCGGCGGGGTTGAACGGATGGTTGTTGACGGCTCCGCCGTGACCTCCAGCTTGTGAAACGGG
>JAFGRR010000007.1 GCA_016935035.1 Phycisphaerae bacterium
CAGGACTTCTATCACCTGCTCGAACACTATCACGAGGAGACCGGCGCCACCGTGCTGATGGTGACGCACGATTGGGCGGCGGCGTTTCATCACGCCACGCACGTGCTGCTGCTCAAGAGCGAGCAACTCGGCTTCGGCGATCCCGAGACCGTGCTGGCCGAGGAGAACATGCGCCTGGCGTTCGGCCATGTCGGCCATCGTCACGCGCACAAGCGATCGGAGTGGGTGCGTGCTTGAGCAACTGGGCCAACTCGTGCAGTCTGTCCGCACGGCCGTCGAGCCGCCCTACCAGGCCCTCACACCCTGGCTGCCGCAGTGGCTGCAATCGACATACATGCAGTTCGCGTTGCTGGCCGGCATACTCGTGGCGATTCTCGCCAGCTATCTTGGCGTGTTTGTTGTGCAGCGACGGCTGAGCTTCCTGGGCAGCGGGTTGGCGCACGCGGCGTTTGGGGGCGTGGCGATGGGGCTGCTGCTGCAATGGGAGCCGTTGTGGGTGGCGGTGCCGTTTACGGTCATCGTCGCGGTCGCGATCACGTGGGTGACCGAGCGGACGGCGATCGGCGGCGATACTTCCGTCGGCATCTTCTTTTCGGTCTCCGTCGCGCTTGGTGTCGTGTTCCTGTCGCTGCGCAAGGATTTCTCGGCGGACGCCTTCAGCTACCTGTTCGGCTCGATCCTGTACGTCATGCCGGCAGACTTGTGGCTGGCGCTGGGGCTATTGCTGATCGTGCTGCTGACGCTGCCGCTGTGGAGCCGCTGGGCGTACGCGACATTTGATCGCGAGTTGGCGCAAGCCGACAATGTGCGCGTCAGCGCTCACGATTACATCCTCTCCATCCTGGTCGCGGTGGTGATCGTTGTATCGGTCAAGCTGGTCGGCATTATGCTGATCGCGGCCTTTGTCGTGATACCGCCGGCGACTTCGCGCCTGGTTGTGCGGACATTCGCGGGCATGACGCTGCTGGCGATGATCCTGGCCGTATTGGGCTCGGTGTCGGGACTATGGCTGTCGTACGAGGCCGAGCTGCCCAGCGGCGGCACGATCATCCTGGTGCAGGCCGCCTTGTTCTTCATTGCCGCGATCGCCACGGCCATCGCCCGCCGCGGCAAATCCCACGCCACGGTGAAGTCGTAGCAAATGTTCCCGGCGGCCGCAGTGTGCCGGCAGGCTTGCAACGCCCCAATGTAGCGACCGACGTCCCCGTCGGCCGTGAATCGCCGGCAAACCCTCCCTGTGTGCCACGATTCAATGAGCCGTACATCTGCATGGGCCTGCCGACCGGGACACGCGGCTCATGGAGCCATGGCACACGGAGATGGCCCTCGACGCAGTTCGCCGCGGCGCTAGAATGCGCGGTATGTTGAGACGGCAACTGCTCACGCTCCCTACCGTAGTCATAACACTGGCAATCGGCTGTTCGCGGCCGGCGGATTCGCCACGCGCCGAGTACAAGCACTCCGACCAGGTCATGGGCACCTTCGCCGAGGTGAAGGCCGTCGCGCCGAACGCCGAGGTGGCCAAGGCAGCGGTTGCGGCGGCGTATGCTCGCTTCGACGACGTCAATCGACTCATGAGCGATTACGTCGATGACAGCGACATCGGCCGACTAAACCAACTCGCGGCCGGCCAACTGCTGACCGTCGCCCCCGAGACCTTTCGCTGTCTCCAACGCGGCGTGGTCATCAGCACCGAGAGCGGTGGAGCGTTTGACATGACTTGCCGGCCACTGGTGCTCTGCTGGCGGGCGGCGGCCAAGGCGCAGCGCTTGCCCACCGAACAGGAACTCAGCAACGTCCGCCAGGCGGTTGGCTATGAGAAGATCGTGCTCGACGAGGGCTCGCGCACCGTCATGCTCACCGTCGATAACATGCAGGTCGATCTCGGCGGCATTGCCAAGGGCTATGCACTCGACCTCGCCTGGCAGGCCATGCGCGAGAAAGGCGCGACCAGCGCCATGATCGACGTCGGCGGCGACGTGGTGGCCATGGGCACACGCGCCGACGGCAAGCCCTGGCGCATCGGCGTGCGCCACCCGTTTCAGGACGGCATGTACTGCACGCTCAGACTACGCGATTGCGCCGTGGCAACTTCGGGCGTGCAGCAGCAGTTCTTCGAAATCGACGGCCGGCGCTATTCACACATCATCGACCCGCGCACCGGCCAGCCCGCCGCGCAGTCCCCCAGCGTAACCGTCATCGCCTCCGACGGCCTGACCGCCGACGCCTGGGCCACCGCGTTCAGCGTGCTGAGCATCGCCGAGGCCCAGCCCATGGCGGAGCAACTGGACGGCATCGAAGTCCTCTGGATCAGCGGCCCGGCCGAATCGCCGCAAGTAGTGCAAACCAGCGGTTTCGCGGCGTATGTGACGGAGTAACAACCACCGAATTGGAGCCCGAAGCGGCGAGGGGCATAGGTGGGGTTAAGCGATCAGGGTTCAGGAGCGGCGAAGACGTTTACGTGCATGTTCTGCGCCTGCGGCGGGCGCGGGGGATGGGTGTCTTGGCGAATGGTGGATTCCGTCCGTCCCTGCGGGCGGGAGAGCAATGGGAGACGATTTCCACGGGTGGATTACGGTACGAACGTGTGAATCGTGCATGACGCGAAAGTGTCATGATGAGACGCTGCGATGCGTGGCTTCTCAGTCGTCTCTCCGGGACACATTGTTGTTGACGGTGCAGTATCCGTGAACTTCGTGCGGGGCCACTCTCGAACGTTGCCGCACGATCGCGGGACTTCTATGCGATCGGTCCTCGCGGGGGTTCTTCGTCGCCGAAGGCTTTCTTTTTGCCTTCGTCGTCGAGTTTGGCGGCCTGGGCGGCGACTTCGCGGGTCTTGACGACGTCGGCCTGGGCCGGCTCCTTGCCGGTGGCTTCGGCCTCGGCAAGTTGGGCGGCGTATTCGGGGCGGGGTTTGCCGAAGTAGATCATGGCGTCGGCGGGACACTTCTTGATCACGTCGGAGAGGTCTTCCGTGCCGGCGTAGTTGACGTAGTTGATGAAGGCGTGGTTGTCCTTGACCTCGAAGATGTCGGCGTACATGCGCTGGCAGAGCTTGCAGCCGACGCAGCCGACCTTGCAGACCGCCTTGACGGCCTTGAGCGGCTCCTTGTTGGCGCAGGCGATGACGAGCATGCGTTCCTGCTTGAAAGGGATCTGCTCGATCAGGTTGCGCGGGCAGGCGGTCACGCAGGCGCCGCAGCCGGTGCACTTGTCATAGTCCACAACCGGCTTGTCATCGACCATGTGCAGGGCGTCGAAGTTACAGGCCTTGGAACAATCGCCGTAGCCGAGACAACCGTAGATGCAGGCCTGCGTGGTGCCGACAGTGTGGGCCTCGACGCATGACTGGACGCCTTCGTAAGTCGCGAGGCCGAGCTTGTCAGAGCGTTTGGCGCCGCAGTGCACGACCGGGCGGTAAGGGTAGGTCTTGGTGACCTCGACGCCGAGGATCTTGGCGACCTTCTCGGCCACCGCCGCCCCGCCGACCGGGCAGCCGTCGCACGGCGCGCGGTCTTCGACGACGGCCTTGGCGAAATCGGCACACCCCGCGAAGCCGCAGCCACCGCAGTTGGCCGCCGGCAGCACTTCGCCGATTTGCTCGATGCGCGGGTCTTCGATGACGCGGAGCTTTTCCTTGGCGACGCCGAGCAGCGTGGCGAAGATCAGCGTCAGGGCAAAGAGCACGAGGGCTGCGATGGCCAGCGCGGTGCCGAGGCCGGGGGCGGCAGCTTCCTGGGCGTCTTGAGCGATGAGCAGCAGTTCCATTCAATCATCTCCGCGACAGGCAATCGCGTGCGGTCGCATTACTTTCCGATGCCGGCGAAGCCGGTGAAGGCCAGGGCCAGGATTCCGGCGACGAGCAGCGTCACGCCTGCGCCCTGGAACGACTTCGGCACGTCGCTGAAGCGAATGTGCTCGCGAATGCCGGCCATGATCGAGATCGCCAGCGTGAAGCCGATGCCGCCGCCAAAGGCATAGACCGCCGCGTTGATCAACTCCTGCGTCTCGGGCTTCATGTAGATGTACAGGCACGCACCGAGGATCGCGCAGTTGGTCGTGATCAGCGGCAGAAACACGCCCAGGGCCGAATACAGCGGCGGGAAGAACTTCTTCAGGTACATCTCGACGAGCTGCACCATGGACGCGATGACCATGATGAACGCGACGTATTGCAGGAAGATCAGGGCTTCCTTGTTGTGGAAGAAGTGCTCGCCGAGCGGCAGCAGGACCCAGTGCATGATCATCCACGTGACGATGCCGGATATCGTGATGACAAACGTCACGGCACAGCCCATGCCGAAAGCCATGTCGATCTTGCGGGACACGCCCAGAAACGGACAGATCCCGAGAAAGCCCGCCAGCACGAAGTTGTTGACGAGCACGACCGACAGGAAGATGCCGAAGAGCACGCCGATGTCCATCATGCACCTCCCTTGCCGCGTGAACGAATCTCATTGACGATGGCGACAACCACCCC
>JAFGRR010000105.1 GCA_016935035.1 Phycisphaerae bacterium
ATTCGCGGCGACGGTCCGATCGAAGCCTTGCAACCGCCGCGCCTCGCAGCCAACAAGGCCCTGGCCGACGGATTCCGGCTATCCGCCGACGCTCCCGGCGGCACGGTGGAAGGCAGCCGCAAGCGTTTTTCCGCCGTCATCCGGGCCGAGTCGCCCGATGTCGTCGAGATACCGCCCATCGAGTATCCCTACTTTGACCCGGATCGCGGCGTTTACGCGGTGGCGCGCAGCACGGCGATTCCGATTACCGTCCGCGCCGCACAGCAGCTCGCTCCGTCCGCTCTCGAAGGACTGGACGCTCCGGTCGCCAGTGATCGCTCTGCCGCTCGTCCGCTGAACGGGTTGCTGGGTATCGAGACGAGCGAGGCGGGACTGTTGGCGTCCGAAACCCCCGTCCGACCGGCAGCCGTCATGCTGGCACTGGCCGTTCCACCGGCGCTGTTCGTGCTGGCCTGGGGATACCTGACGTTCGTGCATCCGAGGGCGGCAGATGAAACCCGCCGGCGCCGCAACAACGCGGCGCGCGAGGCATCAAACCGACTGTCGCGCGCCAAGCGTCTCGACGCACGAGCCCAGGCCGCCGAGGTCGCGGCCGCCCTGCGCGGCTATGTGGCTGACCGACTCAACGAGCCGCCGGGCCGGGTAACCGGGCGTGTCGCGCTCGACATGTTGTCGGCGCGCGGCGTCAAGCCGGAAACATGTCATCGCTACGCGGCGTTGCTCGAACACTGCGAGCACGTCACTTTTAGCGGCACGGACGATGCCCCGAACACGCTGGCGCGCGAGGCACACGCGTGCCTGGCCGAACTGGAGCGCCAACGACCATGAGTGTGCGTCAGACGATCCTGGTGACCGGCATTATGCTGCTGCTCTTCGGCGGCGCGACTGGCGCACCGGCGGATGCGCTGACTCCCGAACGACAGCGCGAGATCCTGCGAACCGCTTTGACTGATTATGACCGCGCCGTCGAACTCGCGCCGACCAACCCCGACGAGGCGGCCCGACTGTGGCGCGACGTCGCCGGCGCGTTTAACCGTCTGGTCGATAGCGGGTTACGCAGCGAGGCCCTCTTCTACAACCTGGGCAACACGTACGCGCGGCTGGAGGATACGGGCCGAGCTGTGCTCAACTACCGCCGGGCGCAGCGTCTCAATCCCGGTAACACCAAGGTCGAGCACAACCTGGCACGCGTCAGCACCGATGTGACGCCGCGGCTCGAGCCAAACGATGAATCCCGGCTGTGGCGACGGGTTCTCTTCTGGCACTACACGTTGTCGCCGCGCGCGCGTTTCTGGATCGCCGTGGCCCTGTCCATTTTCGGCTGGGCGTTTCTGCTGCTGCGGTTGCGGTGGCATCACAACGGGCTGCTGGCGGTCGGCGTCATCGTGGTGCTGGGCGGAGTTGGTGCCGGCAGCTCGGTGCTGTGGCAGCTTCACGACGAAGCCCATCACCCACCCGCCGTCATCGTCGCCGACAAGCACGAACTGCGTCTCGGCCCCGGTGCGGGTTACGACCCCGTGTTGCGCGAGCCGCTCGGGCCGGGCATCGAGTTCCGCATTCTGAGCACGCGCGGCGATTGGCTCGAAATCGAACTCCCCGACGGCCAAACCGGTTGGATCACGGCCACCAATACCGCGCGCCTGCTCCCCCCAATGTAGCGGCCGACGTCTCCTCGGCCGTCTTCACCCACCCGAAGAGAACGTCAGGCCCGGCAACCTGACGCCACAAACACCCCCATCGCGGTCATCGAATCCTCCGACCGGTGTTCTCCACCCAAAACAATACCGCGGCGCCAGGTCTGGACACTTGGCGCCGCGGCGTCTCCCTTCGTATCAGGGCCCCGGGCCCCGGTCTAGCTCCTACTCGCCGACCACGATCGCCACGAACGCGTCGATATCGAACACGTCCGGGGTGCCATCGAGGTCGCAATCGGCCAACATGCGGTCGCAGGTCGGAAACTGAATCGCGTACTCATCGGTGTCGGTAATCGCCAGCACAAAGGCGCCGATGTCGAACACATCGGTCACGAGGTCGCAGTTCAGATCGCCGACGGGCCACATATCCAACGTTGCGGCGTCGCTGACAACGGTGCCGCAATTGTTGCTGACGACGACGTCATAGTCGCCGATGTGCTCGGCCGACATCGACTCGACCGTGTACGTATCACTGTTGGCATCTGGGATATCACTGCCGCCCAGTCTCCATTGATAGTAGAGCGGCGGCGCGCCGCTGGCCGAAACAATCAGCATTGCGGGCCGGTTTTCCGGGATTGTCAGTGAGACTGGTTGAGCCGTGATCTCCGGCAGCACGTCGGAGCAGACCGTGCCGGGTCCCATTGGCTGGCCGCCCTGCGAAACGCACTCCTCCGGCTCGATCTCGACACATCCGACGCCCGGGATACAGCAAGCTTGTGGCGTGCTCTCCACGTCGCTCGACAGGATGAACGCGAGATCCCACCGGCCCTCGTAATTCTCGATGGGCAGCCCGTCGCCGAATTGAGCACCAATATCGGGTGTCAGCGGCGCCGTCATCATCACGGCCGCGTCATTCCACGCCGGCCGACGCGTCTTGATGCCCCAGGGGTGGTACGGCACAGGAGGATCGGTCGACGGACAGCAGTTCTGGCCGCCCGAGATGAGGCAGACGAACGGGTCGTAATCGTTCGTATCGATGACGCCGTCGCAGTTGATGTCGGCGTACGCACACGGACCGGTCGGGTCCTGACCCTGACAGGCGATAAACGGGTCGATGTCACCGTTGTCAGTGAGACCGTCCTGATTCACGTCACCAACGCACGGGCAGACATAGGTCGGCGCGATGCTGACCCAGTAGACATCCTGGCTGTTCGGGTCCTGCGTAAAGAAATCACCGTCGGCGGCATAGAAGTCGTACCGGAAATAGGCTTCGTAGCCGTGATCGGGGTGATAGTCCACGCCGACGTAACGCTCCTGAAGCCGCCCGACCGGCATCTCCCAGCGTTTGAGCATGCTACCCGGGTGACTCCAGGGACGGTCGATTCCCGCCGGCACATCAGTCCAGATGCCGATCGCGAATCCCGCCATCGGCAACGCCGGCGGATGCTCCTCCATCCAACCGTTGGTGTACGAGCCCCACCAGTGCACGGAAGTGATCGCGCGGCCGTCGACGCACAGCCAGTCATCGCACGCGATCGGCCCGACGTCGTCGCGTGTCGGCTCGTTCCAGCCGTAGAGGTAGCCGGGATACGCCGGATTCTCGGTGGGACGCTGCAGCCACTTCGGATATCGCACGGTCAACGCGGCCGGGTCGCTGAAGTTGTCGCCGCACTGGTTGGTCGCATGCACGTCGTACACGCCGGCGTCGTCCGCGGACGCCGCCGGTATGTCGTACGTCTCCGCGAACGCGTCCGGTATGTCCATGCCATCGAGGCGCCAGACGAGCGTGTAGTCCGGCAACGGATCGATCTCGACGCCTAACGAAACCGCCTCGCCCTCAAGCACGTATTGCGAGAGCGGCTGCATGATGAACTGAGGGATGTCATAGACGGTCAGATAGGCGGCGTCGCTGGTCCGCCAGCAGCCGTTAGCCTGCGTGACCTTCACGTAATAGAGGCCCTCGTCTTCGGGCACGACTTCAGGGATGTCGAAGATCGGCTGGTTGGCGTCTGGGATCGGATAACCCTCGAAGTACCACTGGTACTCCAGCGGCTCCAGGCCGGCGGCCAGCACTTCAAAGCTAACGGGCTGGCCGATGCAGCCAAATGTCTCCATCGGTTGCTGGAGTATGTCCACGTTCGGGAGCACCGTCATGCTGCAAATGTCGTTGGTCAGTGAACCACAGGGGTAATAAAGCGTGCACGAGTAGTCGCCGGTATGCCCGAGTGCCACTGAGTTGATGATCAGTCTGGGCTCGGTTGTGTCGTACAGATGCTCCCCGTTGCGAAACCATCCGTATAGCAGATTGGCGTCCGGACCTGCGTACACGTGGATGTCGGACCAGATCTCCACATAGCTGCCTTCGCACACGGACCATTCGTCGATCCCGGGATCAGCATACGGGCAATACGTACCCTCGCCCCAGAAGTCACCGCCCTGGGCCAGACACTCGAGCTCCTGCAGGTCGGCGCAGTCGTCTCCCCCCGGCAGGCAGCATAGTCCGGTGTCGGCCAGCACCGCCGCTCCGAAGACGGCGACATCGTCACCGCCGTACTGTCCTGGACCGGCGTCAGCAACCCGAATCGTGTAGATCGCTTCGGTGCCGCAGTCCACGTAGACGCAGACTTGCTCGCTGCCACCGGACGTGCCCATGTCGATTTCGGCCACGAGCATTTGCGAAGGCCAGACGTAGATCTGGGCGATTCCGTCATTGGCATCTCCATTCAGGTGAATCGAGATAATGCGGCCAGGCGTGGTGGCGGTTGTCTCGATCTCCTGGCCAGCCTGACGCAGCCACACCTCCGTGGAACAGCCCTCAATGTTGGGGTCGTTGCCGGACCAGTCCTCGTAGCTCCCCGGGCCGTGGTAGTCGGCATCCAGCCATTGCCAGACATGGTGCCCTTGAACGGTCTCATCACCGCTGAGCGGGTTCTCGAATTCCAGATCGGAGTAGTCGTACCCGGTCGTCACGGTGGTGTTCCAGCTCTGGTAGATCACCTCGATCGCCGACGCCGCCGGCACCGACAGAGCCACGCCAACCAGGACAGTCCCCCACGATAGACAGGATCTTAAAGTCACCCCGAGCGTGTTGTGCTTGTTCTTGCGGGTCATGGCCTGGTCTCCAATCGCGGGCGGCAGGTATCTGCCGGTCTGGTTCGATGCCGCCGGTCGATTACGCCATCGCCCGGCAAAGTCTGAAACGACGGCTGCACCGAGTGACGACGCGCGACTCGGTTTTTTCTCGAGTGCGACCGACGAAGTTGCCGCGCGGATACGTGATTGGCCCACGTTCCCCCCCGCCGCTAAGATTCCGCCATGTCTCAAGAGCGTCCCGTAGTCTCGTCAGCCGTTCAGATTGGCGTATGCACGCTGGCGTCGCGCATTACCGGACTGGTGCGCGACATGCTCATCGTGCAAGCGTTCGGTTTGTCGTGGGTTCAGGACGCGTTCACATACGCCTTTCAGATTCCCAACCTGTTTCGGCGGCTCTTCGGTGAAGGGGCGCTGGCCGCCGTCTTCGTGCCGACTTTCACCCGCACGATGGAGCACGAGGGTCGCCCGGCAGCGTGGCGGCTCATGGCCGGCACACTCGCCCTGCTGACAGTGGCCCTGATCGTCGTCATCCTCGTGCTCGAAGGGATAGTCGGCGTCGTCTGGCTGATGTCCAACACCGGCACCGAGAGTGCCGCGGCTCGCCAACTGCTGCTCGCACTGACGGCCCTGATGCTGCCGTTCATGCTCGGCATCTGCGTGGTTGCGCTCTTCGCCAGCGTGCTGAACTCGGTTGGCAGCTTTGTGCCTGCCGCGCTCACGCCGATCATCCTCAACGTCTTCATGATCGCCGGCATCCTCTGGTTGGGGCCGGCGGTTGGCGGGCCGGCGCCCGAGCAACAGGTCTTCGGCGTGGCCCTGAGTGTGCTCGTCGCAAGCGTGGTCCAACTCGTGTTCATCCTGCCGGTGCTGCGCGCCAAGGGAGTGAAGCTCGGCTGGCGTTGGGCGCCCGCCGACCCGGCTGTCCGCAAATCACTGACGCTGATGGGCCCGGTCATTTTGGGCCAAGGAGTGCTGGCGCTGGGCGTCTTTCTCGACGCACAGATCTGCGCCTTGTTCACGCACGTTCACAACACGCCCGAATTCGCGAATTGGTTCGGCCTGACGTTTCGCTATCCGTTGAGTGAAGGGGCCCTGTCGGCGCTGACAGTTGCGAGCCGGCTGTACCAGTTTCCACTGGGCGTCTTCGCCGTTTCACTCGGTACGGCCGCCCTGCCGGCCTTCAGTCGCCTGGCGGCGCGCGAGCAATGGTCCGACTGGCTTGGCGAAGTGCGCGGGGCACTGCGCATGGCCCTGTTCGTCGGCCTGCTGGCAGGCGGTATGATGGTGCTGATCCCCGACGCCCTGATCCGCTTGCTCTTCGAATACCGAGCATTTGACGCCGCCGACACGCAACGTGCCGCGCGTGTGCTCATCTGCTACGGCTTTGGCATGTGGGCCTTCTGCGTGCATCACATCGTCCTGCGAGCCTTTTACAGCACGGGCGACGTTCAGACACCGCTACGCATCAGTTGTGCCCTGCTACCGGTCAATCTAGGCATCAGCCTGGTTCTCATCTGGTTCAGCGACGTGCGCGAGGCGGCGTTCGCGATCAGCTCGGCCATCACCTCCGCCGCCACGATCATCGTCGGCTTGGTGTTGCTGCAGCGCCGCGCACACGGAGCTGTTATTGATAGAGTGACCTTACTGGCGGCGGGCCGCATGCTCGTGGCGGCGATCGTTGCTGGGGTGGTTCTCCACGGGGCACGTCAGGTGTGGTCCCCCTGGCTCGACACACAGGCTATCGCGCACCGGGCCATCGACTCCTGCGCCGCGATGATCCTAGGGAGCGTGGCGTACGTGGGAATGGCGTGGTTGCTGCGGTTGCCTGAGCCGGGGCTGCTACTGAAGTTCCCCCGCAGGCGCGCGACGCGGCGTTGACGTCGTCGGCTAATTGCCGCCCAGCGACTCGATGCGTTTGCGACAACTGCCAATGTCGGTCACACGCAAGCCGAAGTGCTCGCCAGACTTGACCGCCTGCCCCTCGCCAATCAGGCGATTGCGAATGTAAAGGCTGAGTGGGTCGTCGACCGACTTGTTGAATTCAAGCGTCGCACCGGCCGAAAGCTGGCGGATCTTCGAGACCTTCATTAGCCGCGCCGCCAATTGCACGATCACCGGCACACGCACCCGTAGGATCCGACGCACTTCGGGGGAGGCCTTCGCCAAAAGCGCGCTGATGCTCGGCCCGGGGGCGGCGGCGGCTTCCGGCGCGGGGGTGGCCTCGCCGGCCGATGGCTTGGTCAGCTCCTCCTCCATCTCGGTGCGGAGGTCGCCGGCCTGTGCCAGTAATGACTCGATTTCGTCCTGATCGACGATCATGCGTAACGAACCTCTATAGCGCGGCGGTTACTTCGCGCCGCTGGTCAGCCGCCCGCGCCTGGCGGGACGGCTACCACCGCCTCGGCAGCAAGCCGCCGCGTACTCTTCACATCGGCAGAAACGACGCGGTGGCTGGATGTGGGGCATCTCAGAGACGGTCCGACCACTTACCAGCCGGTGGGGCGCCAGCGCGTGTGCCACAACTCCAGCATGAACAACGCCCAAAGCGGGTGTGCATGGTTGACGTGGCCCGATAAATGCTGGTCCAGCAGCGTTCGCAGCCATTGCGATCGGAAGATGTGCTGGCACAGCGACTCCGGCGCCAGCAGCCGCTCTTCCAGCAGCTCGCGCAGCTCGTGCCTGAACCACTCGCCCACCGGCACGCCAAAGCCCATTTTGCGGCGGTGCAGCACTTCGACCGGCAGGAATGACGCGGCCCAGTCCTTCAGGATGTGCTTGCCGCCATTGCGTCCCACCCGCCAGTGCAGCGGCAGCGAAAGTGCGAATTCGACCAGGTCGTGGTCGAGCAACGGCGACCGGCATTCCAGGCTGCATGCCATCGACGCAATGTCCACCTTCGTCAGCAGGTCGTACGGCAGGTAGCTCTGCAAATCGGTGTGCACCGCCCGGTTGGCCGCCGCCCCAGGCGCGTTCTCATACAAACCGTCGAACCACACCAGCGCCTCATCCAGATCCACCAGCTCCGCGAACTCCGGCCGCAGCCCCGCCACTAGCTGCGCCGGCGTAAAGATGTTCACCCACGACAAATAACGCCGCGACGGCGACTGCCCCAACGCCGCTATTAACCGATACGCCCGGCTGCCGCGTGACTTCGCCTCGCCATGCGGAATCAGCCGCGCCGCCTGCGCCATCATCTGCCGCACGGGCCGCGGCACAAAGTCCGCCCGCGCCGCCAGCTTTGCCGCCACGTAGCGGTCATATCCCGCAAAAACCTCGTCGCCGGCGTCGCCCGTCAGCGCCACCGTCACGTGCTCACGTGTCTTCCGCGCCACGTAATACGTCGGAATCGCCGACGAATCCGCGAACGGCTCGTCATAGTACCACGCCAGCGTGTCCAGAATCTCACGCGCCTGCGGCGTCACAATGAACTCGTGATGCTCCGTCTCAAACAGCTCCGCCACCTGCCGTGCGTACCGTGTCTCGTCATACCGCTCATCCGGAAAGCCGATCGAGAACGTACGCAGCGGCGACACGCCAAGCTGCCGCATCATCGCCACCACGATCGACGAATCCACGCCGCCCGACAGAAATGCCCCCAGCGGCACATCCGCCACCAGCCGCTTCAGCACCGCCTGCCGCACGCGCACCCCCAGCTCACGCCGCGCATCCTCATACGTCCCGCGATACGGCGGTGGCTGTGGCACGCTCCAGTAGCGTTGCGGCTGCCCCAGCGACGCATCCTCAATCGTGACGTAATGCCCCGGCGGCACCTTCCGAAAATGGCGATAGATCGAATGCGGCGCCGGCACATATTGAAACAGCAGGTACTTGTGCAGTGATTGCGGATCGATCTCGCGCGAGACTTCCGGCAGCGCCAGAATCGCCTTCATCTCGCTCGCGAAATACACACGGTTATTCAGCGTCGCATAGACCAGCGGCTTCTTCCCAAACCGATCGCGCCCCAGCAGCAGCCAGCCGCGCACTTGGTCCCAGATCGCGATCGCGAACATGCCGTGCAGATATTCGAAGCACCGCTCCCCCCATGCCGCGTACGCATGCACGATCACCTCGGCGTCACCGCGCGTGCGGAACTTGTAGCCCATCTCCTGCAACTCTTCGCGCAACGCGCCGAAGTTGTAGATCTCCCCGTTGAACGCCACGTGGATGGTCTGATCGGCGTTCGTGATCGGCTGCTGCCCGGTCTCCAGGTCGATGATCGACAGCCGCCGAAACGCCAGCCCGCAGCGCCCGCGCGGATCGACGTAATAGCCCTCATCGTCCGGCCCGCGATGCACCAGCCGCTCCGCCATCTTGCGCAGCGGCCCCTGATCGACGCGCGCGTCAGGTCTCAGGGCCACGATTCCGGCTATTCCGCACACGGCTGCTCAACTCCCCGGCTTCTGGGCATAACTTGTCGCTCATCAGTCCGCCGCACGTGTAGCGTCGGCCCCCAGTGGCCGACGTAGAACGTCGAAAACGCCCCGATATTCGATGTCCGCCGCCGCGAGTGTACGCACCATGGAGTCTTGCAGCGGACTGTCATGAATCACAGGCGTTCGATGGGACGATGTGCTGCTTCCCACACTCATAGGGACTCGCGCGTCACCGGCTGCCGCTTACCCTTCGCCGGTCGCCGCTTTCCATCCACCGGCTGACACACGCCGTTCGCCAGCTGGCACTTCGGACAAATGTGCGTGCCCCGCTGGCCAATCACCAGCCTTTCTATCGGCGTTCCGCACCGCGGGCACGGCAACCCCGCCCGGCCATACACGTACAGCCGTTCCTGCATCCGCCCGCCGCCGTAGACCCAATCGAACGACGTTCCCTCAAACCGGATCGCCTCGCGCAGCACCTCACGGATCGCCTGGTGCAGCCGCCCCACCTGCTCGTCCGTCAGCGTTCGCGAATCCGTCGCCGGATGCACGCCCGAGCGATGCAGCACTTCGTCCGTGTAGATGTTCCCCAGCCCCGCGATCACGCCCTGGTCGAGCAATAGCGGCTTCACCTGCCGCGCCCGCCCATGCAGCAGTTCCCCCAGCACCCGCGGCGTAAACCGCCGATCCAGCGGCTCAGGTCCCAGGTCCGCGGTCGTCGCCGCCAAGTCACGCGTATAGATGATCCGCCCGAATTTCCGCGCATCGCAGAACTGCAACTGCTGCCCGTCGTCCAGTTCCCAGAAGGCCCGCACATGTTTCGCCGGCTCTTCCCCATCGCCCGCCCAGGCCAGGCTCCCGCTCATGCGCAAATGCACCAGCAGGTGCCCCCCGTCGTCAAACTCCCACACAATGTACTTCGCCCGCCGCGTCAGCCCCGTGACACGCCGCCCCACAACACCACGCTCTGCCTCCCCCAAGCTAGGCGAAACCTGCTTCTTCCAATGCGAAACAAAGCGCACCACCCGCCGCCCCACCAATCGCGGCCGGCAATGTCGCACAACAGTTTCAACTTCCGGTAGTTCTGGCATCGCCCGAGATTGTATATCAAACCCCCCGCAACGGCCGCCCCCTCCGTCGCGGCCGTTGTCCATCACAACTCCTCGCCGCGCCAATGTAGCGGCCGACGTCTCGTCGGCCGTCTTTGTCGTTCCCGAACCCTGAACCCCGAACCCCCACCCGCCGTTTCCCCGTGGGTGCCCAAGGCGCATGCCATGCCCAAGCGTCAAGCGCGGGCATGTTCCGCCACCTGCGCGCCGACGCTACCCGTCTTCGTCGTTCCTGAACCCTGAACCCCGAACCCTGACCACTACCGCGCCAAGGCTACTTCCCGCGCTTGTAGAACGGCAGCTTCACTGTCTTCGCCGGCGTACGTTTGCCGCGAATATCGATTTCGACCGTCTGCCCCGGCTCCGCGATCGCCGCCTTCACCAGCCCCATCGCGATCACCCTGTCGAACGTCGGGCTATGCGTACCGCTCGTCACGAACCCGACCTTCTCGCCGTCGGCGAAAACCTCGGCCCCCTCGCGTGCGATCCGCTTGCCTTCGAGCTCGAATCCCGCGATCAGCCGCTCCGGCTTGGCCGCCATCTTCTTGACGACCTCGCTGCCGATGAAGTCCTTCTCCAGGTAGCAGCACCACTGCTGACCACCGCTGATCGGGTCCCAATCCTCGCTCAGCTCATGCCCATACAGCGGCATCCCCGCCTCCAGCCGCAGCGTATCGCGCGCCCCCAGCCCGGCCGGCTTCAGCGCGATGCCCAACTCGGCGGCCTTATCCACCAGCGCCCCCACCGCCATCATCCCGAAGTTCTTC
>JAFGRR010000106.1 GCA_016935035.1 Phycisphaerae bacterium
CGTGGGGCGTACACCTTTGCGGACAGCGGTTTGGCGAGGCGGTCGTTCTGGCCGGTGCGGCCAGGGGCGGTGCGGTTTGGCCGCCGGGGTCACGGGTGGTTGCGATGAAGCGAATCCGTGTGATGCACATTCTGGGCCCGCTGGGGGTCGGAGGTTGCGAGACGCAATTGCTGGGTTTGTGCCGGCATCTTGACAAGTCGCGTTTCGATCTGTCCCTCTGCTGGTACAGCCCTGCCCAGGACAACCTGGCGGGGGCGTTTGAGGAAGCTGGGACGCGGGTTTTCTTTGTGGACAAGTTTTCCATGCCGTTGTGGCGGTTCTTTGGGAAGCTGAGAGGTTTCGTCAGGGAGGTGTCGCCGGAGATCGTTCATACATGGATGTTTTCGGCGAACTTCTGGGGTCGCTGGGCGGCGGTGACTTGCGGGGTACGGCATATCGTGGCGAGTGACCGAGTGGAGGTCCGGCGTTCCCGTCTGATCGAGCGTATTTCGGAGAAGCTTCTGGCGGGCCGGACGCTAAGGCTTGCCAACAGCAAGGCCGTCGCGGAGTCGATGCATCGGTACTACGGATTGCCAATGGATCGCACGAAGGTGGTCTATAACGCGGTGGGCCTGCCCTCGTGTGATCGTCAGCGGGCTCGGGCCGAGATTCGCCGCGAGTTGCGTGTGCCCGAGAATCAGAAGCTGGTGCTCATGGTAGCCAGGCAGGGCCGTCAGAAGAACTACCCGATGTTCATTCGGGCGGGCCGGCGCGTGTGTGAGCAGAGACGTGACGTGACATTCGTCAGTGTGGGCAGAAAGGACATGGCAGAGGAGATCGATGCCCTGGTTGAGGAGATGAAGGTTGGCGGCAACGTGCGATTTGTGGGTCTTCGTCGTGACGTGCATCGTTGGCTGGCGGCGGCGGACGTGTTCTGTTTCAGCAGCGACTATGAAGGGTTTCCCAATGCGGTGTTGGAGGGGATGAGTGTGGGCATGCCGGTCGTATCGACCAGGTTTGCGGGCTTCGAAGAGCTGATTGAGAACCACAACGTGGCGGAACTCGTTGACCTTGACGATGATGAAGCGATGGCGGAGCGTGTCATGACGTTGCTCGATGATCCTGCGCGGTGTCGTCAGTTGGGGGATGCGGCTCGAGCGTTGGTGAAAGACAAGTTGACGTGGGACGCGCTGGTCGACACGATGTCCACGCTTTACAGCGATTTGGTGGAAGGTCGGCCGGTGCGCGTCTGACCGCGTGCGTAAGAACCTGTTTCAGGCCTGCGCCCGCAGGGAAGTGGTGGGTTCAGAGTCCTGAGTGTACCGCTCTCTCACGGTCGCGGCTTGGATAGCGTGGTTCATGAACCTGACTCGGCTTGCAGCGCTGGTGGCTTACTACGTGTTCGCACGGCACCTGCCTGCCTCGAACCACCGGTTTGGCGGGTGGGCGAGCGTGGTGAGGCGGTGGGTCTGCCGGCCGATTTTCGCCTCGTGCGGCCAGGGTGTGAACATCGAGCAGGGTGCGTATTTCGGCGACGGCTCGCAACTGCGGATCGGGGACCACTCAGGCGTGGGCGTGAACTGTCAAGTTTACGGAGAGGTGCGAATCGGCAACGACGTCATGATGGGCCCGGACACGCTCATTCTGACGATGAACCACCGATTCGACCGGCTGGATGTTCCCATGCGGCTTCAGGGGCACGCGGCGCCTGAGCCGGTGACGATCCGTGACGACGTGTGGATTGGCACGCGGGTGATCATTCTGCCCGGGGTGACGATTGGCAGGGGAGCGGTCATCGGTGCCGGAGCGATCGTCACGAAGGACGTTCCCGAGTACGCCATTGTGGGCGGAAACCCGGCCCGTGTGATCCGGCAGCGGAACCAGGCGTGAAGACTCATGCGTATCTTGATGGTGGCTCACAGCAACGCGACGTGGACGCCGGATTTCGGCCGATTCTTTGTCGAGCGCGGCGATGCGTTGAAGATAGTGAGCGTGGCGCCGGACAAGATTCCGGGTCTGGACGTGGCGTTCGTTGGCATCGAGCCGTTCGACCCGTTCAAGAACAAGCACATGTTCTTCACCCGTGTTCCGCGCATCCGGCGTATCATTCGCGCGTTCCAGCCGGACGTCGTATTCGCGCCGTACCTTGCATCGAACGGGCTGAGCGCGGCCTTGTCCTGGAAGGGCCCGCTTGCGGTGTGCGCGGTGGGCGGTGATGTACTGGAGCAGGTCAAGGGGCCTCGCCTGCGGCGTTGCCTGCGGGAAACGCTTGTACGTTTCGTGTGCTGGCGGTCCGATCTCATACACTCCGTCTCACAAGGGATTACCGATGAACTCGTTCGTTTGGGTGTGACGCCCGCAAAGATCATCCAGTTTCCGATCGGGATGGATCCGAAGCGGTTTTGTCCGGCGCCCGGGATGCCACGGGCTGAGGGGACGAGGTTCGTGGCGATCCGCAAGCATGAGCCGGTTTACGACAACGCGACGATTATCAGGGCCCTTGGCCGGCTGAGGGCCAAGGGACGCACGTTTCACTGTACGATTGCCTGCAACGGTTCTCTGCTGGATGATCACAAGGCGCAGGCGCGTGAAGCCGGTCTCGACGATGCTGTGTCTTTTACCGGAAACTTGCCCCGCGAGCAGGTGGTTGACACGCTTCGCCAGGCTGACGTCTATGTCTCAGCGAGCCTGAGCGATGGCACTAGCGTGGCCCTGCTGGAGGCGATGGCTGTGGGCCTGACGCCCGTCGTGTCTCGGATCCCCGCGAACGAGTCGTGGGTCGACCATGGGCGTACGGGGCTGCTGTTCACGCCGGGTGACGCGGATGACCTGGCGTCAGCACTGGAAACGGCGATTGATGATGCCGAGCTTCGGCGACGTGCGTTTGAGACGAATCGTGCCTTGGTCGAATCTCAAGGTAATATGCATCAAAGCTTCGCACGCCTGGCTGAGGCGTTCGAGCGCCTGGTGTCCGGTTAGGCTCTTGCGTCGAGACACGCGCGTCGGATTGTTGGGGATAACCATTCGGGGTACCTGAGACGAGCTTCATGATGTTGGCAGTCGAGATACTGTTCTGGCTTAGTGTGGGCGCGGCCTTGTACACGCTGGCCGTGTACCCCACGCTGACACTGGTGTTGGCGGCGGTGGTCAGGAAGGAAGTGGACAAGAAGGCGATTGAGCCCCGCGTGAGCTTCATCATCGCAGCCTACAACGAGGAGGCGGCGATCGCCGAGAAGATCAAGCAGACGCTCGAGCTGGATTACCCACGGGACCGGCTGGAGGTCATCGTGGCTTCAGACGGTTCGACGGATCGCACGGACGAGATTGTCGAGTCGTTTGCGGATCAGGGGGTGAGGCTGTTTCGGGGCAAGGGCCGCGAGGGGAAGACGGGGATGCTCAACCGGGCGGTGGCGACGGCCACCGGAGAGATTGTGATCTTCTCTGACGCGACGGGGGTGTACAGTTCTCAGGCCATTCGTGAACTCGTCGCCAACTTCCATGATGCCCGGATTGGCTGTGTGACGGGCAAGGTGGCCTACCGGTACGGCGAGGACAGCACGTCGCAGGCGTTCAAGGGTTATCAGCGTTTTGCGGTTGCGGTTCGGCGGGCGGAGACGCGATTCGGCTCTCAGACCTCGGTCAGCGGATCGATCCACGCGATTCGTCGCAGTCTGTATCAGCCCGCGAATCCGGCCTTTTCACTGGACGTGGTGGATGCCGTTCATGCTGTGAGCCAGGGCTACCGCGTGGTGTATGAGACCGAGGCGGTCTCGGTGGAGGAGTCGCGCACGAGCATGATGGACGAGTTTCGATGCCGGGTGCGCATTGGGGTGCGGGCTACATCATCGGTGCTGTACATCGTCGGGCAACTGATCGGACATCGTCGGTTCGGCTATGCTTTTCAGATGATCAGTCACAAGATCATGCGATGGTGGCTATGGTGTTTTCTGCTGCTGGCCCTGGTGACGAGTATCGCTTTGGCCTGGGATTCACCTTTCTATGCGGCAGTGGCGGCACTGCAAGGTTTGTTCTACCTTACCGGCTTGATGGGCTGTCTGGCCTCGAGATTAAAGACCAGCGTCCCGCTGGTTCCCACGATCACCTTGTTTGTGGCAGCCAACGCAGCCATGGCTTGTGGCGCGATCAAAGCCCTGGCCGGTAAGCGAATGTCAGCGTGGGAACCCGTTCGCTAGCTGTGGCTGGCGTTGCCCTGAATTCACGGGGGGTGTTCCCAGGAGGTTGGGATGTCTGAAGATGCCTCGGTGTTTTCCCGTGCCAACTGGAGCGGCCGGGCCCACGAGACAATGCTCCTTTATGTGGGGCCGGAGCACTTCACAGAGAATCTACAGCAGGAGGCTGTGAAGAGGATGGTTCGCGAAAGGAGGGCATGGGGTGCAGCCTGGAGCTATGCCTGGGACTGTGGTGTAGAAGGGCCGTGGTTTACCTATGTTTGCGATAATCCTGATTACGATCTGTGTGAGATCACGAGCAAGTCAACGCGTGCCTACATTCGTCGAGGTTTGCACAAGTGCGACGTACGCCAAGCCGATCTTGCTTGGCTGGCGGTCCATGGTTACGACACGTTATCCAAGAGTGCCACCCGATACCAGAACTACTCTCTTGCATCACGGCAAAGCTTCAATCGCCATATGAACGCACTGGCACAGGAAGGGGATTACGAGTGCTTCGGGGTCTGGGTGAAGGACAAGCTAGCCGCTTATGCGATCACTCGTGTGTTTGCCCACAACGTACTGCTTGCTTCGACCAAGTTCGACCCTGCTTATTCGTCCGCGCGGCCCATGTATGCCTTGTACTTCGTAGTTGCTCGGCACTATCTGGTGGAGCGAGGTCTGCGGGAAGTCGTGGGCGGATGGCGCGAACTGATGCATGAGACGAACATCGGCGAGTTCCGCGTGAAGATGGGTTGGCGCAAGGTGTACTGCAGGTTGGGGCTATACCTTGTTCCCTGGTTCAGGTGTGCTCTTGCCGCCGCCAGAGTCCTTAGACCCGTGTGGGGCGTGATTCTGCCCACGCGACATCTTGCGATGTTGGAGGGTGTGTTCCGAGCACTGGAGATCGAGAAAGCAACACGATTGTAGATGCTGGGCTCGGCGTGGCAAGACTCACAACGTCGTGAAGGTGGTGACGGAGGAATCAGATGTTATTGCACGTTATTGGGATCGTTACCTTTCTCGTCATCCCTGCCATCGTGGCTGTTGGTGTACTGCGCTGTGTGGTTCTGGAGTACCGTCGCGACCGGATCCCGATCCTGCTATATCACCGTCTGATCTCCAAGGCAGCGGTCGAGCGGGGCGAGGTGCCGGACGACGAGATGATCTGGGTGTGTTACGATACCGAGTTCGCCAAGCAGATGGCGTACCTTCAGCGAGAAGGCTACACGACGCTGGACTTCGACGATTACGTCCAGATCCGCTCCGGTCAGATGCCGATGCCGCCGCGGCCGGTGCTGGTCACGTTTGACGACGGTTACTTGAGCAACTACACGATGGGCTTTCCCATCCTCAAGAAGTTCGGCCAGAAGGTGACCGTCTTCGTCGCACCCGAACCTGACGACCACACCAGCCGACAGATAGAAGGCATCGACGGGTTTGTGACGCCAGAGCAGCTCCGCGAGATGTCGGAGAACCGAGTATCGATTCAGTCGCATACGCTCACGCACCGCATCTTGACAGAACTGGATGATGACACCGTGCGTTACGAGCTTGAAGAGTCACGTCGCCGGTTGACGCAAAGCACGGACCGGCCCGTGAACCACATCGCGATTCCGCGCGCCGGCTACAGCCGCCGCATCAAGAGGCTCGTGAAAGAGGCCGGCTACTTGACTGCCTGCTGTAACAACAAAGGCTCAACCAACGGTCGGTCGGAGCCGCTTGCCTTGCCCAGGATTGTGGTCGAACGTGACATGAGCGTCGAGGACTTCGCCCGGCTACTGACGCCGCGAACGTCGGCGGCAATTCGAATTGTCGGAAACACCAAACGCATCCCCGAGCACATCGGAGGGGCGCGCTTCGCGCGCAGAGTCCGCGACGTTCTCTACATCAAGCCACTCCGGCCCGTCTTCAGGACGAGCAATTTGAAGAAGCTCATGGCGCTGCTGGGTGTGCTGTACCTTGCCGCGGCGGTGTGGTTCACGTGGTCCCTGATCTCAGGCTGATGATGATCAGCGGGGCGCCTTCTGTTGCGGCACGGCGTGCCGGCGCGATGTGATATGCACGAATGGATACTTGTGATCGTCGGTTTGCCGCTGGTTGGCGGGGCGGCGTGGCTGTTGGCGCTGGTGGCGCTGGAGTCGCGCCGGTGTCGGGTGGTCTGTCTGATGTATCATCGGCTCGTGTCGCGGGAAGCGTACGAGCGGCAACGCGGGACGGAAGAGACCGTTTTCAGCCTTCCGGCGGATGCGTTCGAGGAGCAGATCGTTCATTTGAAGCAGGCGGGTTACACGTTTCTGACGCCGGACGACGTGCGTCGCGTGGCCTTGGGTGAGCGGGTGGTGGATGGGCCGGCGGTGCTGCTGACGTTTGACGACGGTTGTGTGAGCGTGGACAGGGTGGCCCGGCCGGTTCTGGAAAAGCACGGGGCCCGGGGGACGGTATTCGTGACGACGGACCCGCGTGCGTACGTGTTCGGCCGCGGGGACGGAGATGAGCGGCGTCTGACGGACGAGGAACTTCGCGGGCTTGACGGGGATACGGTGAACGTCGAGTCGCATGGGGTGACACA
>JAFGRR010000107.1 GCA_016935035.1 Phycisphaerae bacterium
CCGGCAGCAGGTTGGCCATCGGGATAATTACCTTCGACTGTCCGGGCGGCTGCCAACGAAGCTCGGCAACGGCGTCTCCGCCGTTCTCGTAGAACTCCATGACAATCTCGTAGACCGAGTCGGCTTCGAGCGTGATGACGCCGGACCACTCGGTGGCACTCTGGTCGATCCACTCATCAATGAGCAATTGCCCATCGACCCAGAGCCGCACACCGTCGTCGGTCGTCGTATAGAAGGTGTAATCACCGCTGACCGCCGGCGTCAGCACATAGCCAGTCCACTGGATGCTGAAGTCATCGGCACCAAAGCCGGTCCACGGCACACCGTTGCCCCAGTCGAAATCGACCGTGGCGTCGATGCGGCCACGCAGCGTGCCAACGAAGCCCTGGTCGTCGAAATACGCACCCGACAGGCCGTTGCGACCGTCGATCTCGCACTCGTCCGGGATACCGTTGGCGTTGCAATCGGGACTGGTCAGGTCGTCGATGTCGCACTCATCCGGAACGCCGTTAGCGTTGCAGTCCACGCTGACGCCGCTGGTGAGGTCGTCCGCGTCCGGCACGCCGTTGCCGTTGCAGTCGTCAGTAATCACAAAGACGGCGGTTACGGTCTTGGGCCCGTCCATGTAGATGCTCTCGGGATTGGTCGAGCCGCTCAGATCGCCTTCCCACCGATCGAACGACCAGCCGCTATCAGCGAAGGCCTCCAGATCAACCCACGTGCCGTAACTGTACGACCCGCCCGCCGGCGTAAGCGTCACGCTGCCTTGGCCGGTGACGTTCACGGTCAGCGAATACTGATCCTGTACGAACACCGCCGTGACCAGCTTGTGGCCGTCCATCGTGATCGTGTCAGGGTTGGTCGATCCCGTCAGGTCGCCTTCCCAGTGATCGAACGTCCAGCCCGCGTTGGCGTTCGCCGTGAGTTCCACAAGCTGGCCGTAGGTATAGCCCGCCTCGTTCGGATTCAGCGAGACCGAACCGCTGCCGACAACGTTGATCGACAGCGTATAGAGGTCCTGCGTGAAGACGGCCGTCACCGTCTTGTTGCCGTCCATGATGATCGTGTCCGGATTGTCCGAACCGGTCAGATCACCATCCCAGTGCGAGAATGTCCAGCCCGGGTCGGCGTTCGCCGTCAGGTCCACAGCTTGACCGTAGGTATAAGTCGCCTGATCCGGGCTCTTTGATACAGACCCGTTGCCGGTCACATTAATGGTCAGCGTGTACTGGTTCTGAACGAAGACGGCGGTGACAAACTTCGGCCCGTCCATGTAGACACTGTCCGGGTTGGTGGAACCCGTCAGATCGCCTTCCCAGTGGTCAAACATCCAGCCGACATCGGCATTGGCGGTGAGTTGCACGGTCTGACCGTGCGTGTAGGTTGCCTGGTCCGGCAGCTTGTCCACCAGACCCATGCCGACAATCGTGACGGTCAACGCGTACTGGTTTTGCACGAATACGGCGGTAGCGGTCTTGTCGCCGTCCATCGTGATCGTGTCGGGGTTCGTCGAGCCGGTCAGGTCGCCTTCCCAGTGGTCAAACGTCCAGCCGAGATCCGCATCGGCGGTGAGCTCGACCACTTGACCATATGTGTACGTGGTCTGATCCGGGTCCAACGTTACCGCGCCGCTGCCGACGACGTTCACGGTGAGCGTGTACTGATCCTGCACGAACACCGCAGTGACGGTTTTGTCACCATCCATGTAGATGTTGTCCGGATTGGTCGAGCCGGTGAGATCGTCCTCCCAATGATCAAACGTCCAGCCGGCGTCAGCGTTGGCGGTCAGTTGCACCGTCTGACCATACGTGTACGTCGGCTGGTCCGGGCTCTTGTCCACGGAACCAGCGCCAATCACGCTTACCATCAACGTGTAGCCGTCTTGCACGAAGACGGCCGTCACGGTCTTGGAACCGTCCATGTACACGCTGTCGGGATTGGTCGAACCGGTCAGGTCACCCTCCCAGTGATCGAAGTGCCAACCCATGTCGGCGCTCGCCGTCAGCTCGACGGTCTGGCCATAGATATAGGTTGCCCGATCGGGGTACTTTGTGACGGAGCCGTTGCCGGCGATGTTCACGGTCAGCGTGTACTCATCTTGCGTGAAGTGCGCGGTGATCGTCCGGTTTCCGTTCATGACGATCGTCTCGGGATTGACGCTCCCGCTGAGATCATCGGACCAATAATCAAAGGTCCAGCCCGCATCGGCTATGGCCGTCACGTCAACAATCTGGCCGTACGTGTACGTCGCCTGGTCCGGATCCTTGTCGACCGAACCGCTGCCGACCACGTTGATGGTCAACGTGTACTGGTCTTGCACGAAGACCGCCGTGACGGTCTTGTCGCCGTCCATGGTTATCGTGTCGGGGTTGGTCGAACCGGCGAGATCTCCTGCCCAGTGATCGAAAGTCCATCCCGGGTCGGCATTCGCCGTCAGTTGCACGATCTGACCGTACGTGTAAGTCCCCTGGTTCGGGTTCTTCGTCACGGAACCACTGCCCGTGATGTTGATGGTCAGGCTGTACTGATCCTCGACGAAAACCGCTGTAACGGTCTTGTCGCCGTCCATCGTGATCGTGTCAGGGTTGGTTGACCCTGTAAGGTCACCCTCCCAGCGATCGAAGTGCCAGCCAGTGTCCGCGTTGGCTGTCAGTTGCACCGTCTGACCGTACGTATACGTCGCCTGGTTCGGGTTCTTTGTGACCGACCCGTTGCCGGTGACGTTGACGACCAGTGTGTACTGGTCCTGTGTGAAGACGGCCGTCACCGTCTTGCTGCCATCCATGTAAATGCTGTCCGGGTTCGTCGAGCCGGTCAGATCACCTTCCCAATGGTCGAATGTCCAACCCGCATCGGCGTTGGCGGTCAGTTGCACGGTCTGCCCGTATGTGTACGTCGACTGGTTCGGGCTCTTCGAGACAGACCCGTTGCCAGTCACGTTAGCCGTCAGCGTGTACTGATCCTGGACGAAGACGGCCGTCACCGTCTTGTTGCCGTCCATGTAAACGCTGTCGGGGTTGGTGGAACCGGTCAGGGCGCCGGTCCAATGGTCAAAGTGCCAACCGGTCGCCGCGTTGGCCGTCAGTTGCACCGTCTGACCATACGTGTACGTCGATTGGTTCGGGCTCTTCGAGACCGAACCGCTGCCTGAAACGTTGACGGTCAGCGTGTACTGATCCTGCACGAACACGGCGGTGACGGTCTTGTTGCCGTTGATGTAGATGTTGTCGGGGTTGGTCGAACCGGTGAGGTCACCTTCCCAGTGGTCAAAGTGCCAGCCGGTCGCCGCATTGGCGGTCAGCCACACGGTCTGGCCGTAGTTGTAGCTCGCCAGATCCGGGTTCTTGGAAACCGTGCCGCTGCCGGTCACGTTGACGGTCAGCGTGTACTGGTCCTGGGCGAACACCGCTGTGACGGTCTTATCCTCGTCCATGTAGATGCTGTCGGGATTGGTCGAACCGGTCAGATCGCCTTCCCAATGGTCGAAATGCCAGCCGGCGGCCGGGTTGGCCGTGAGCTGTACCCAGGTATTCTCGTCATACGTTCCGCCGGAGGGATTCAGCGAGACGGTACCGCTGCCCGAGGTATTGACGGTCAAGGTGTATTGCGTGCCTTGGCTCTCGCTGATCGACGCCGCTCCGGTGATGATGAGAGCGTAGGCTTGGCTGCCGCCGCTGAGCGAACCCTTGTGCGTCACGCGTATGGTGTAGGTGTTCGTGCCCGGGCTGCTGACGACGACCTGCTCGACGTTGTCAGTGTCGTTGTCGCCGGTGGTGGCGCCGGAACTCGGGCTGCTGGGGTTGAGCGTCCATGGATAGTAGGTGGTGCTCGGCGATGCCTTGATGACCCGCAGGTCGAGGTCGTTCACGAGCATTTTGGTGGTCGGGTTGAGCACGTCGCCGGGCGGCGTGCCAGGCACGTCGGTCCAGCAGATCGACGCGCGCAGCTCGCTCGCCGAACCGTCGGTCGTCACGTACAGCTCATACGTCTGCCCCGTGCTCAGCGTCTGCTCGGTAATGGTCAGCGGCTCGGAGACATCCTCGGAAATCGTCTCGGCCGCCGTCTTGGTGTTCATCAGCCCCCAGCCGAACTTGTAGTCTGGCCCATTGTACGATCCGCACTCGTCCGCCGTGTGCAGAACCAGGCCCTTCAACGTTGACGAACGCATATCGCCGGTGTGCGTGTTGCGCCAGTGCTGGATGAGCAGACCAAGCGAACCGGCTGCATTCGGCGAGGCCATCGAGGTTCCGGACAGCGTGTCATAGGCGCTGTTGGACGTGTCGTACGTCGAGTAGAGCTCGATACCGTTGGCGGCGATGTCCGGCTTGATGCGACCATCATCGGTCGGTCCCCAAGCCGAGAAGGAACTCATGCCGACACTGCCCGATCCGGAGTAGCCGCCGATGACATCATCGATGGCGGCGACGGCCAGGATGTTCTTGGCGCACGCGGTGGTGCCGACGCAGTCCCAATCGCCGTCGGGATCGCGTGTCGTGGTGCTCCACTGCCAACTACCGGAGCTGGGGTTGTAGTAGTAGTGCCCGCCGCCCGCCCCCGGACCATCGTCGTTGCGGTCGTTGCCGGCCGACTTGCAGATCAGGTAGTAGGGCCGATCGTACGCAATGTCGTCGTACTCATACGACTCGGACGAATACAGGCCGAACTTGTAATCCTCGGTCGTGCTGATCGTCACATCGCCGTACCAGAACCACTCGTAATACGAATAGTTGTAGTACCACCCGTGGACGTAGCCGTACGAGTGGTTCGACACGCGCAGGCCGCTGCCAGCGGCGGAACGCATCTCGGACGTGTCGTTGTTCCACTCCCAGCAGTCGAGGTCGGCCGCCGGGGACATGCCCTTGGCGGCAAACTGCACGCCGGAAGCGATCATCGTGCCCGCCACGTGCGTGCTGTGATAGTTTGTGCTGCTGGGCGAGTCAATCTGCGTCGCGCGGCCACCGAACTCCTGGTGGGTCGTGCGAACGCCGCCGCCATCCCAGATGCCCAGCGTCACGCCCGAACCGGTCAGACCCAGCCCGGTCGAGCCGCCCGGCAGACACTCGTCGGTGCTCAGGGAGTCGGCAGCATCCTCGTTGTGCGTGATGAAATACCACGGCATGCCGCGAACGAATCTCTGCAACTCCATCACGCCGGCGGGCGTCTCCTCGCGCACCACCATCCCCCGCGCTTCCGCAAGCTCGCGGGCCGCGGGCCCTTCAATGATGTCATTGACCTGCGCCCAAACGGGGGCCGCGGCCATGGTGCAGAGTAGTAGCGCAACGATCATCAGGCGCGCATCGGGCGCCCTCTCGCGTGTCTGTGCGTGGGACATGGGACCTTTTCTCCTCACAGCTTCGACCAAAGGACATGAAGGGACTCTGGCCAGGCGGGCAGCGCGCGGCCTAACCCTGGACGTACGCCCGGCGCGCCCCGCACGAACACCACCCTGGGAGACCCTCTCTTCCCCCTCAGCCTATCCGATTGGGCGTACGCAAATCAAGACAAGATACGCCTGGTGCAATGATGGAGGCAGATAATATACGACCTGAAGGCACGCTGGCGCGCAGCACCGCCTATCGCACGCAGACGACGTCGGCCTCAATATCGATCAGCATCGCCGGGTCGATCAAGGACTCGACCTGCACCATCGTTGTTGCCGGCGGATTCTCGGCAAAGATCTCGGCGTGTGCGCGCCCGTACTCCTCCCAACGCGATATGTCGGTGACGAACATCCGCGCGCGCACGACGTCAGCAGGCCGTGCGCCGGGCTTCTCCAATGCGTCGTGAATGATCTCCAGGAAACGTCTGGCCTGGCCGTACGCGTCCCCCGGCGTGACCACCTCGCCGCGCGGCCCGACCGGCGCGGTGCCGGTGACGTGAATGTGCTCGCCGGCGCGGATCGCCCGGCAATAGCCGATACGGCGCCACCAGGGGGCGTTCGAGAAGACCCGTCCCATCGCTGATGCGTCGCGGCCCATTGATTCGCTCCTCTGCACCCACACGTTATCAGACCGGCGGGGCAGTGCAATGTGCACATTCTGGGATGTAGGCCACTAGTAC
>JAFGRR010000108.1 GCA_016935035.1 Phycisphaerae bacterium
CTCTGTTGCCGGAGATTGTCCGCCGAAGTGCCTTGCAGCTTGATAGGAGCATTCGTATCCCTCGGAGAAGAGTCGTGAGCCCTGGCTGCGAGCCCGTGCCCGCGCGATTCTGGCAGTGCGAACGGTCCACCATCCAAGTAGCGTCGGCCCCCAGCGGCCGACGTAGAAGGCCAGCAACGCCAAGAGAACCGATGCCCGCCGCGAGTGCACGCATCTGTGGCTTGGCGGCCGACTGCTACGATAGTCAGTATGATCCGCTCGTTCAATTGTAGAAGCGGGCCCGGTACACGGCGGTCCACCCGCTGCCAGCCGGTCGCCGACGCGATACAATATGGCACCCCGAGAGGTGTAGGCCTATGCCAAGCAGCCGACGAATCGTGATGATCCTCGCGATCCTGATCACGCCGCTCATGTGCGTGAGCTGTGACCGCACCAAGTACGCGGCGACCTGCGAGGTGGACACAGCGCCCACTACGCAGGCCAGCGAAGCGGAACGCGCCCGCGTGCGCAACCTGGTCCAGGACATCGGCGCCGACCACCCTGCGCCCACCGCCACCATTCCCCCCGGTCATCCGCCAATGCCGTCGGCCGAACCACCCGCCGCCGTCAAGCCGCTAGTCTTCGCCGCCCCAGCCGAATGGCAGCGCCAACGCGTGTCGAACCCCATGCGCATCGACCAATACCTGTTGCCACGTGCCGAGGGTGATGACGAGGACGGCGAAATGGCCGTGTTCTTTTTCGCCGGAGCCAGCGGCAGCATTGACGACAACGTGCGACGCTGGAGCGGTCAGTTCACCACCGCTGACGGACAGCCCATCGGTGACGATGCCGTGCACCGGGAGACGTTGGAGGTCGGTGGCCGCAACGTGGCACTCGTCGATATCGCGGGCCAGTATCACCCCATGGCGATGCTGACGGGACACCCATCGCCCGCGCCAAAGTCCGGCCAGCACATGCTCGCCGCGATCGTTGACACACCGGCGGGGCGCATGGTCTTCAAGGCAGTCGGCCCCGATGCAACGATCGAGCATCACCGGGCGGCCGTAATGCGAATGTTGGAATCATTGACCGATCAGTAGCCGGTCAACTCCGTACCGTCGGGTTTTCAGCGGCCGTTGTGGGATCAGCTCCCAGTGAACGCCGGCTGAAACTCCGCGAAATCGGCCAGGTCAACGTCGCCCTCGCCCTCCAGATCCGCGCCGTCGCAGCCCGCGTCGTACGGAATTTCCGGGCCCGACCAGCAATCAACAAACAGTCCGAAGTCCGTGGCGTCCACATCGTCGTCACCATCGAGATCGCCCGGCATCGGTGGCGACAACGCGATGGTCGTCGAGGCCATCATCTCTGGCGGAGACATGGCGTTGCTCGTCCAGAGGTCGTACAACTCCTGGCCCTTGGTGTTCGTCGTGTTTTCGTCTCGCAGAAACTCGACGTATTCCTTGCTCGTCGTCTGGTAGTACAGCGTCACCTCGGCACTCGCCGCACCCGCCGGCACCGCGTAGTACGTGTCATCCCAATACTGCCCGTCCGCGTAGGTGTGCCCGACCGGCGCGCCGCCGAAGTCCGCGAACGCCGCATTCGCAAACCCACGCGGCGGAATGCGATTGTCCTTGAAGATCTTGTTGTTGAGCACGAAGTGGAACGAGGCACCGGGATCCACGCCGACCAGCGGCGCGATCGTCTCATCCAGCCCCGGTTTGGTCTCGTAGATCTTCGCCTCGGCATCGTGCCCGAGTTCGCCGGTGTTCGGATCGTATGCCGCCGACTCGGCAATCAGCGTCATCGACTCGTCATAGAACTTGATGTTCAGCCACATCCGGCGCCCCTCGGGATAGCCGGTCGGCAGCTTGTGCCCGGTGTTGTTGGTGACGGTCACCTTCAGGCTCTGCCCTTCCTGGGCCGCGGCCAATTCGGCTGCATTTTGGAGCATGTAGCGCGCGCGCGTCGCACTGGCCTGCAAGGCTGCCGCGTTCACGTCATCCGGGTACTGCGTGGCGATCACGCCCGGCAGCCATGTGTTGCCGCCGGTCATATCGTGCAGCGGCAGATCCGTGCGCGTCGGTGCCTCGGCGAGATTGCAGCCCACGCCGGTCACGTCGCGCATGTGGCAGTCTTGGCACGTCGCAACATAGTCCTTGTTGCCGCCGAACTGCGGGGCATAGACGCCTGTCGGCGAGTTGTACTCGCTGTAGAACCACTCGCTATACGTACGCTCGATCGGCATCAGCGTGTGAGATGAGAAGTCAGTTGCCGACGTGTCGAACGCGTTTGGTGCATAGCCGCCCTGGCCGTCCTTCTCAAACGCAGTGTTGCTCACATCGTGGCACGTGCCGCACAAGGCCGCCTCGCGGTGGAACGGCGAGACCAGGATCGGGTGTCCGCTGGTCGCGTCAACAAACGGACCACGCCGTGCCCCAGTCGGGTCGATGACGAACATGCCATTGCCGCTGTTGGTGGGCACGTCCAGCAGGGCGGCGAGAATCGCCTGGTCCGCGGTGGGATTGGCAACCGGATCGTAGAACGGATCCACGAGCCGGTGGCAGAAATCACAAGATACGCCACTCATGTCGCTGGCCAGCATCGCCGTGCCGTCCGTCGGCACAGAACGCCCGCGCAGCCAGCCGCGCGGGATGTGGCAGCGCAGGCATAGGTCGCCGGAGTCCGGTGCATCCTGATTCGCGACGGTCGTGCAGGCCTCGAACAGCATGTCGCGCGATGCCTGGGCCATCATGCTGCCTTCCCAGTTGAAATACGGCTCCACCAGCAAGTCATAGTTGCCGTGACAGCCGACGCATGCCGTCGGCGGATTCAAGATGCCTGCGTCGAACGGCTGCGAACCCGGCATGTCGAAATCACGCAGCGTCGTTGGCGCGATCCCGCCCGGTGGCGCCTCGATCGTGAACACTGCGTCACTGTCGTCGCTGCCGGTGTTGAATGCATTGTCGATTGCCAGCACACGCAGAATCGCCGTCGTGGTGGGGCGGTTCGGTGGCGTCCAGCTATACGTGCCGGCGTTACCAATCGCCTCGCCGACGATGCGGAACGTGGCGCCGCCATCCTCCGACAGATGCAAATCGACACGCGCGATCCCGCTTGCGTCAGTCGCGGTCCACGAGATCGTCGTCGCCGTGTTGCCGGTCAGCGTCTCGCCACCGTTGGGGGAGATCACGGTGACCTCCGGCGGCGTGGTGTCGCTGCCGGTCGATGGGACCAGATAGCCCTGTATCTCGGTAACATCAACGTCGGTGACGCTGCCGATGTTGGCGGGTGTCAGACCGGGAAACGTCGGCGTGTTCGTGAACGTCGTGGTGTCGGTGACCTCGATGAGCGTGCTGAAGCCGTCGCCATCGGCGTCCTGTGTCTCGACGGAGCGGATGGCGGATCTGCGACCGTTGGGGTTGCTCGCGAAGTTCGGCAGAGCTGCCTCGACCAGTTGACCGTAGGGGTTCCTGGCGCCGCCGCCGGTGAATGAATAGTGGCACACGCCACAGTGCGTCGGCTGGCTGGGCACGGTCTCGATCGCTGTCCCGACGGCATCCGGATAGACGGCAAAAAAGGCATCGCGGATGTTGCTGCGCGCCGTCGCTGGCGGCGCTCCCGCCAGTAACGCCAGCAGCAGGACGCCGCCACCCATCAAACGGCGTTCGCGAGTCAGGAAGTTGGGAAACGTACGCACGCGTAGCGGGGTAGAGTGCTGGCGGTTCATCTGTCTCCTCCTGTCGTCGCTGACTGGCTACTGCTGACGTGACGTTGTCTGATGCACTCCCGTCGACCTGCCGGGAACGCACGTGGGGCGATGAATTCCGACACACAGTGTAGCAAATCGACTTGTTCGGCACAACGGCAGCCCGAAACTCTGGCGGGGATCTTGGGCGGGATGGCGAAAAGCGGACGGGCAGGCGTCGCATTGTGACACCTGCCCGCCCGCGGAAACTACCGCGACCACATCATGTCCGCGGTGAGGAGTATTGGTTGGGCCGTCTAGAACCCGGACATGTCGCCAGACGCATCGTTCGACTCGTAGTTGGCTTTGGCATTTGACGTCACGACGCGCGGCTTGGTTGACGACCTACGCGACGATGGCCTGGAACGCGCGCCGGTGCCGCCGACCAACTGTGCCAGCTCCACCACCATCGACTCGAC
>JAFGRR010000109.1 GCA_016935035.1 Phycisphaerae bacterium
AGGACGCCGACGTCGACGAGGTGCTGGCCGAAAGCGAGGCCCAGGCCGCATCCAGCCAGCCCGATACACTGACCGGGTTCACGCGCGGCACCATCATCCAGCCACGCACCGACGGCCAGAGGCACTACGTCCGGTCAATGCAGGCCAACGACTTGGTCTTCTGCGTGGGACCGGCGGGAACCGGCAAGACGTATCTCGCGGTGGCGGCCGCCGTGCACATGCTCAGGATCAGCCGGATCAAGCGGATCGTCCTGGTACGGCCCGCAGTTGAGGCCGGCGAGCGCCTGGGTTTTCTGCCTGGCGACCTGCAACAAAAGGTCAACCCGTACTTGCGGCCGCTGTTCGACGCGATGCACGACCTGATGACGTTCGACCAACTCAAGCGTTTCATGGTCAGCGACATCATCGAGGTCGTCCCGCTGGCGTACATGCGCGGCCGTACGCTCAACCACGCCGCCATCATCCTGGACGAGGCCCAGAACACGACGCCCGGACAGATGCTGATGTTCCTGACGCGGCTGGGCAACGACAGCCGCATGATCGTGACCGGCGACGACAGCCAGGTTGACCTGGAGCCGGGGCAGGCCTCGGGTCTGGCGGATAGCATTCGCCGGCTGCGCGGCTGTCCCGGATTGGACATCATCCGGCTAACTGATGCCGATATAGTCAGGCATCAACTGGTGCAGCGCATCGTGGCCCGCTACGCGTCGCGGGGTGAAAAAACAGAATAACGTCCTATAAGATACAATGGCGCCCCGGGCTAACCAGCGTCGGTCTGCCTGATCGGTTGACTTTCGCGCCATTCAGCACAACCCTAGTCTGTATATGTGGCCATTCGGGAAAAAATCCTCGCGCCGCAAGGAGATCAGCCGCTCAAAGGCCGGCCGGACTCCCTCGTTGATGCTACGCCTGCGGACGCGCCTGGCCTTGCCAGTGATGCTGCCGGCGTTGCTGACGGCGCTGCTGGCGGCGGCGATCGTCAACATGGGTGGCGAGGCCCTGGACTATCGCGAGGGTCAGACGCTGGACCGCGCCATGCTGGCCCGCGTGGACTTTCGCATCCCCGACGCCGAGGGCACGCGTGAGAAACGCTTGCAGGCCCGCAACAGTTCCCCCAACTACTATCTGCTCGACCAGGATCTGATCGAGGACATTCGCGGTCGGCTTGGCAATGCGCTCACGCTGGCCAAGACGCACCAGGCCGAGCCCGAGAAGCTACGCGAGGAGGCCGCCAAGAACCAACTCATTCTCGACGACGCCGGCCTCGCCGAACTCCAGCGCCTGGCCACCCTGGAGGACACGAGTCAGTTCGGTCGCGCGGTTGACACGGCGATCGGGCTGCTGCGAGTGCAGCCGCTGGTCGAGGCCTCCGAACTCGCCGGGCGCCGCACGCCGCTGAATGCGATCCTGACGGACGCCTCACGTCAGACACAGACTACGCTGGCAATTGGCAAGCTGCTGGTCACGGACGCCGAGGCCGTGACCAAGGTCGCCACACCCGTGGTTGACGCCTTTCCACTGCCGCTACGTCCGTCGCTCGAGAAGTCGCTCATTCGCATGCTGAGCGATGGTGAAAACCGGCGTGCGTTGTACCGGTTCGACAGCGCCCTGACCGCGTCACAGGCGGAGCAGGCGCGGGCGGCGGTCCCCGAACAGTTTACAGAGATTCCCAAGAGTTCGGTCATCGCCGACGCCGGCGTGATCGGCGAGCGCGAATTCAAACTGATTCAGGCCGAGCACGTCGCATTCGGCGAAGCACGGGCGGCGGCCGGTAACGTGTTGGGGATACCGTGGACGGCGGGCGTGGGCCGCGCGCTGCTGGCCATGCTCGCGGCACTTGGCGTGGCATGGCACTACGCGATCGCGCTTCAGAAAGCCAAACGGCATCTCTTCCGCCCCGTCATGACCGCGGCAGTCCTGTTGCTGCTCCTGCTCGTGACGCGCGTCGCTTATGTGACGACAAACCTGCCGCCGCACCTGGCGGTCGGGGCCCAGGCACTGGCGGCGGCACTGCTGGCGATCGCCTATCACCGGCAGGGCAGTGTCCATCCGGTCACGCTGGGCCTGGCGCTGCTGATGACGCTAGCGACACAGCAGAATCTGGCGTTCATGTTTGTGCTGTTTGCAACGTCGGCGGTTCTGGTCGTCGCGCTGCACGAGGTTCGCCGGCGTGGCCAAATCGTCGTAGCCGGCACCGGCGCGGCCCTGGTCGCCTTCGTGACGACGGTTGTGGCGGGCATCTCCGCCCAGCAGGGTGTCCACTTCGTGCTGGCCGAGGGCGCCTGGGCGGCGGGCATGACTCTGGCGGCCGCCTTCGTGATCGAGGGCCTGCTGCCGGCAATCGAACGGATCTTCCGGATCAGCACGAGTATGACGCTGCTCGAATGGTGCGACCCTAGCAGGCCACTGCTGCGCATGATGGCGGCGGACGCACCGGGCACGTACAACCACAGCCTGCTCGTCGGGGCGCTGGCGGTGTCGGCGGCCGACTCGATCGAAGCCGACGGTTTGCTCTGCCGTGCCGGCGCCTACTACCACGACATCGGCAAGATCAGCAAGCCTGAGTATTTCGTCGAGAACCAGGCCATGCGACCCAACCGGCACGACCGTCTGTCGCCGGCGATGAGCCTGCTCATCATCATCGGGCACGTGAAGGACGGCATCGAGATGGCGAAGGAGTACGGCCTGCCCGGCAGCCTGCGACCCTTCATCGCCGAGCATCACGGCACAACACTCGTCCAGTACTTCTATCATGCCGCCAGCCAGTCGCGCAAGCCGGACGACCCCGCCGTCTCCGACACCGAGTTCCGTTACCCGGGTCCGAAACCGCAGTCGCGCGAGACGGCGATCGTCATGCTATGCGACGCCGTGGAAGGCGCCGTGCGGGCCATGTCGGAACCCACACCAGGACGCATCGAGGATGTCGTCAGCAACATCGTGCAGAAACGTCTGGTCGATCGGCAGTTCGATGATTGCGACCTGACCTTCCGCGAAGTGGGCACGATCCGAGCCAGCCTGGTCAAGAGCCTGTGCGCGATCTACCACTCGCGTATCGCCTATCCGACATCGGACGAGAGCAAATCTTCCTCTCAGAACATCGGCGCGTAATGGCACGACGCCCATCCAGGTCACCCCATTCGCAATCGCCATCGAGCGAACTCGTAATTCAGGTCGCCTGGCAGCTGCGCAAGACGTGGCGGGCGGAGGCCTTGTTGCGCCGTGTCGCGTTCGGCGTGGCCGCGGCCGAAGGTCTGCGACAAGGCCAGTTGTCGATCACGGTCGTCGGCCAGCACGCGATGTCCACGCTGCACGAACGACATCTGGGCGAAAGCGGCCCGACCGACGTGCTCTCATTCGATCTGGGATCGGACGTCACCCGGGGATTGCTGGACGCCGAGATCGTGGTCTGCGCCGATGTAGCGCGCCGGCACGAACGTACGCTGGCGGCGGCGCGGCGCGAGCTGGCGCTGTACGTCGCGCACGGCATCCTGCACATCGCGGGGTACGACGATCACGCGCCCGCCGACTTCAAACGCATGCACGCGCGTGAGGATGAGTTGCTGACGCAACTTGGCCTCGGCGCGGTATTTGGCCAGTCAGGCCAGACGCCACGCGCGACGCGACGCAAGTCCTGACGCCGCCGTCAACCTGACCGCGCACCGATGCGCGGGCCGCTTGTTCAGGGCGTACCACCAGCGTGCGAACCGGCATCAATCGTGATCTTGCCGGATGCCACGAGCGTCCCGAGCTCAGCGTCCCAGACCGTCAAGTCAAACGTTCCGACGGCGGTTACATCCTCGGGAATCAGAATCTGGATCGTCGACCCGGAGGTCCCGAGGACCTCGACTTCCGTCTCGTCGATCATCACGACAATCTCATCGTCCGGCAGGGCCACGTCGACGCTGAGGGTCACGGTCTGGCCGGCGGCGACGGGGTCGGCAACCAGCGGTTCGACATCCCCGCTGGATGGTGCCAGCGTCGGTGTTTCTGGCGCAGGCATATCAGTGGAGTCGGCCTCCTTGACCTTGATCGACTTCGTGGCCAGAACCTCACCGCTGGACGGGTCTTTCGCAACAACGGTGTGCGTGCCCGGCAAAAGACCGGCGGGTATGGTGAAACTGACCTTCGTGCCCTCGACTGCAACCACGGTGGCGGCGATGGAGCCGACGGTGATGTCTACTCCGCCGCCCGCGGGCAAGGCCTCCACATTGATGCTGGTGATGCTGCCGACGGCGACCGCGTCGGACACCAGCGGATCGACCTGGTTCGGGTCGGGGTTGATCTTGGGGGTAATTGGCGCCGGGCAGCCGCCGGTGGCGAGCATTACGGCGCCGACGGCCAGGCACATGACCCATGTCTTGATGGTAGGTGCGTTCATTCTTTAGCCCTCGTCTTCGGCCTCGGTTCCCGTTTCGTATTCCCTGAGCAGCTCTTCGAGGAACGGATCGCTGGCGGCCTGTTCCGCCAATTCGGCGGCGCGGCGGCGCATCGTCTCCGCAACATCCTGACGGCCCAGTTCGCGCGCCGCCCAACCCCGAACCACGACGCTGTAGAGTGTGTCCTTATGTTGGCGCTCGACGGCCCGGCCCGACAACTCGTAGGCCTCATTGTATCGCTGCGTGCGAAGAGCGGCGAAGGCCAAATCCGCCAGCAACGCAACGTCATCGGGATTCAGTTCGTGCGCCCGTCGCAGAACGTCATACGCCGCGGCGTAGTCGCGCAGCGCAGTATCGCGCGTTGACAGAATCGTCCAGCCGATACCATGCAATGCCTGGGGATAGTCGGCGTGAAACGCGAGTATCTGCTGATAGCAGGCCAGGGCATCATGGTCACGCCCGAGACGCTGATGCAGATTGCCCAGTGCCATCAGCGGGAGTGCTTGATCGCCAGTGGTCATGGTGAGGCATTGCTCGTACGCCGCGCGGGCCGCTTCATCCTCGCCCAGTTGCTCCCGCAGCGTGCCCAGCGTGTACATGGCCGCGAAGAGCTGTGGGTCCAACGCGAGCGCCGTCTCAAGGGCAGCGGCGCCAGCGGCCGGCTGGTCGAGCGCGGCGCGGGCGCGTCCGAGCGCGAGCCAGTAGCGTGCCGCACGCGGGGCGAGTCTGATGGCCGTCTCGTACGCCGGAACTGCCGCGCCGGCCCGCCCACTCAACTCGCGCGACATTCCAAGATTGAACCACGCAGCCGCGTGATCGGCACGCAGGCGCACGGCGCGCTCGAGTGCGGGAATGGCGTCAGCGTACTTCTCCAGCCGCACGAGCAGCGTGCCGAGGTTGTACCAGGCGAAGCCATCCTCCGGCCGCAGACGCACGGCACACTCCGCGTCGATGCGCGCGTCATCCAGCCGGTCGAGACGCGACAGCAGCGACGCGCGTGCCATCAAGGCTTCAAACGACGACGGTTCGTCACGCAGTGCCGCGGTGAGCAACTCGATCGAACGCTGGGGATCCGCTTCGGCCAGGGCACGCAGGTAGTAGTCCTCGGGGGTGTCGCGGCTGTAGCGCTCAACCAGCGCGGCGTAGCGTGCGACCGCCCCAGGATCAACATCCTGGCTGATCCGAGCCAGCATGAAGTAGATGGAGGCCTCGTCCGGGTAATCGCGAGACAGTGCCTGCAGTAATTCCAGGGCTTCCTGGCCGCGTTTCAGATGCGCCAGGGCGCGTGCCCGCATCAGCCCAACCTCGACGGCACGCGAGGTCTCTGGCCCCAGCGTGGCCAGCAATTCCAGCACGTGCTCATAGGCGCCGCGGTCGAGGCTCGACTGCGCCTCCGTCAGCACACGCGAGACCTGGGCCGTCCGCGCTGCCTCGCGTTCGGCGCCCGCGTGGCGTGCCTCACGCACGGCGATGGTCCCGATGGTCACCAGCACCACCAGGAACGAGACACGCACTATGAGCCACGAACGATGGCGCGCCAGCGTCTTGCGCAGCACGTACCAGAACGAATCGCGTTTGGCTTCGATCGGCTCGCCATCCAGATAGCGGCGAATATCGCGCGCCAGTTCGCCGGCGCTCTGATAGCGCCGCTCGCGGTCCTTGGTGAGCGCCCGCAGAATGATCGTTTCGGTCTCGTCGTCAATCGGACACTGACCGGCGCGCGAACGCCCGCCACGGCGTCTGGTGACGCCGGATTCATCAGTCCAGCGGCGGATGGGCGGCGTGGGCGGCGTCTCGGCGATGTGCCGCAGCACCTCGCTGACGTCACCCATGACCGGGTACGGAAACGCCCCGGTCAGCAGTTCGTACAGGATCACGCCCAGGGCGTACACGTCGGTCCGCGTGTCGACTTCCTCGGGGTTGCCGCGCGTCTGCTCCGGTGACATGTAGGGCAACGTCCCGATGATGTCCTGGCTGAGCGAGACCACCGTGCGCGATGTCGCCGACAGGTGCTTGGCCAGGCCGAAATCCAGGATCTTGGGCTGCCCGTCGGCGTCGATGACGATGTTCGAGGGCTTGAGATCGCGGTGGATGATGCCGTGCTGATGGGCGTATTGCACCGCGTCGCAGATCGTGCAGTACAGTCGCAGCACATCCTCAAGCGGCAGGTCGCGTTCGCGTACGTAGCGTCCGAGCGCCTGGCCGCGCACGTAGTCCATGACGAAATACTGCCGGCCGTCGGCAGTGGTACCGGAATCGAAGATCGAGATGATGTGCGGGTGCTTGAGCGCCGCGACGAGCTCGATCTCGCGTTCGAAGCGCTTGCGGGCCGACTCGGACGCGGCGCGCCCCTCAAGCAGGACCTTGACGGCGACCTTGCGCTTGGTCGATTTCTGCACGGCTTCGTAGACAAGCCCCTGCCCGCCGGCACCGACCAGACTCGTGAACTCGTATCCCGGGATGTCGGGCACGGCCATCAGATGGTCGGTCGGACGTTCTCCCGCCGAGTCCGAATCACAGCGCCCTTCCGAGCGCGTTTCCATCAGAATCGAATCACCGGGACGCGTCTCGGTCAGCACGCGCAGGCACTCGCCCAACTCGGGCATCAGGTCCGGATGGTCGGCCAGCACCGCCGCCTCTTCCAGGTTTTCCCCGGCGATGCGGCGACGCACGTAGTCCTCGGCGACGGACTGGGCGCGAAAACGACGGCCCTCATCGGTGACCGGAGATTCGGACACGTCAGGTCTCCGAAGGCACACGCTGGGTGGATCAGGGATTTCGGCCGAACAGGCGTCACGATATCGCGGCGTGAGCATGACGCAAGGCCCCTTTGACGCAGGGTTTTCTCCAGACGTGACAGACGCTGTCCGCCACCCGGCAGGCTGACGCGTGACTGGTGCCGCGACTACCACGCCCCGTCGTCAATCGCCCCGCCCCGTGTTCGCAAAACCTGACGGGTGATGACACTGGGAACCGGGGAATCTACAAATCAGCCCAAATCGCTTACCATGCCGCGCAGCGGACCTCGACAATCGACGACAGCCGGTCCGCCTGGCCATACACACGCTTGGGTAACGTCACGATCATGACGATGGACAGCTATATCCGCACCAAGTTGCCGCGCCGGGCAGTGCACCTATGCATTGGCACGACGCTGGTGGTGTCCATCGTCGAGATCAGCATCGGGCTGTCACTCAATCTGCTGAGTATCACGGCCGAGGGGCTGCACACACTGGCGGACCTGGCTGACTCGTTGGCGGCACTGGTACTGATCACGATGGCGGCGCGACCGCCCGACAGCGGGCACCCGTTTGGTCACGGCAAGTTTGACAGTCTCGCGGGCCTGATCGAGGGCTTGTGCGTGCTGGGCAGCGGCGTGTGGGCGGTCATCGCCGCTGGCCGCGTGCTGCTGGGCTTCACGGAGCTCGATCCGCGCCCGGACGCCCTGGCACTGGTGGCGATGGCGGCGGCCAGCGTGATGTACTGGTTCGTGTCCGGCTACGTGCTGCGGCTGGCAACACGCACCGGTTCACCCGCCGTCTACGCCGAGGGCACACACCTGCGGTCGCACGTGTATCTGACGGCGGGACTGCTGGTCGGCGTGGCACTATCGTGGGTGGCGACCAGCGCCGGCTGGAGCTTCGCGCGCATGATCGACCCGGTCGTGGCCCTCTTGCTGGGCGTGCTGCTCATCGGCATCGCGATTGGGATCGTGGCGCGCGGCTATCAACAGGTTATCGACAGTGCGCTGCCGCCGAAGGAGCGCGAACAGATCGCCGGCTGCCTGGCCGAGTTCAGAAACGAGTTTGTTGAGGTTCACGCCGTTCGCACGCGGCAGGCCGGCACCGACCGGCACGTGGACATCCATCTCGTGCTGCCCGCCGAAACGTCTATTCAAGCCGGACACGACCTGGCCCATCGCATCGAGCGGCGTGTGGCAGAGGTTCTGCCGGGCACGCGGCTGTCGGTGCATATTGAACCGGCGGTCGGGGCGTTGTTGAGCCGTTACGATGATCGCGGCCGCGCCGGCTTGGTCGTTATCGACGAGCCCGCCCCACTCACGCAGGAAGGCGACCATCACACGCACCCCGGCGATCACCAGGTATAGCCGACCAAGAGCGTGCTATGTTAATCGAAATCGGCCCGCCAACCTTTTGTCGTCACGCGTGTCCACACAGCGCCGGGACAATTCCCGCACTCAGATGCGCCTGATCTTGTGCAACCGAACGAACCTGTCATAACCTGATCGCACCAAACCGCGGATAGACACTTCCGGAGGACTTTGCATGCGGCAAGCCACCATCATCGCGATTGCGACACCCTTGATGTGTGCGACACTCTGTGGCAGCACCGGTTGCCTGGTCATAAATGCCCCACCGGAGGTGAAGGTGCACTCGAGCGACATACCATCGGCCCGCGTCGAGCGCGCGGACTCATCAATGCGCTACAAACCGTACGCCCACCAACTGGATCGCGTGCTGCGGCAGCAGGCCGAGGTCGAACAGATGCTGCGCGAGCGCGATTGGGACGAGTTGGCCGACGAGTTGGGCGATTGGCGCGGCGATATCCGCCGGCTGTGCGGCGTGGCTGACACATCGCACGATCCGGCATTGATGCGGCGATGCTGCGACGAGTTGAGCCGTCATGTCGCGGCTATGTTGCAGGCTCAGCGGAACCACGACGCATCCGGCGTCAATGCCGAGATGGACGCGTGTGCTCCCGTGCTCGATCGGTTGAGCGGCACTTTCCCACTGGTCGAACCAGACGATGCACCGAGAAACGCCGAGACGATGCAACCCGTCGAGGAATAGTCGTCCACGGGGCAGCCGCTACGGGTTTACGGCGCGGTAGATGACCACGCCGCCGAGATTCAGCGGGATGGATGTTACGGGGTGGAACCCGATGTCGATCAGCCGGCGTGTCATCGCCTGGCGCGTGTCGAACGTCTTGATCGAGCGCGGCAGGTAGCGGTAGGCGCCGGTGCGATCGCGGCTGAGCCACGTGCCGAGCCGCGGCACAACCACGTCGCAATAGACGCCGTAGGCCCAGCGCACCAGCCGATTCGCCGGCGTGGCAAACTCGAGAATCACCGCCCGCCCGCCGGGACGCAGGATGCGCCGCATTTCGGCCAGACCGGCATCGAGGTTCTGGAAGTTGCGCACGCCGAACGCGCACGTCACCACGTCGGCACATGCGTCCGCCAGTGGCAGGCGCGTGGCGTCCGCTTGCAGCAGCTCGATCGTGACCGGGCCGGCGGTGTAGCGGCCGACGGCCAGCATCGCGCGTGCGAAGTCCACGCCGATGATTCGCGTCAGATGCGGCTCGACGCGTGCGAACAGACGCGGCATGTCGCCGGTGCCGCAACACAGGTCAACGACCACGTCGCCGGGGCGTGGATCGGCGGCGGCGACCGCGCGGCGCCGCCAACGCGCATCCTGCCCGAGGCTGGCTGCCGCGTTCACGCGCTCATACGTCGGCGCGATGGCGTTGAACATCGCCTCGACGCGACGACTCTTGGCCGGGTCGCCGTGCGGATCACCTAGCGTGTCGTCACTCCAGGCGAGATGATCTGTTGTCTCGGTCTGCTTACGCATCCGGCTCCGCTCTCATCCTGCCATAGCGCGGGCTTTGCCCGCAGCGCAAGGGTGGCACAGGCGTCCCGCCTGTGTGCTTTCTGGACGCACTGCATTCCACAGGCGAGACGCCTGTGCCACCCTGGACGGCG
>JAFGRR010000110.1 GCA_016935035.1 Phycisphaerae bacterium
CGAACCGCGACTACGGCCCCAACCTGCACCCGATGCAGGCCATCCTGACGCTCAACGACATGCGCACGCTGCGCTCCAAGATGGACCTCATGAGCCGCAACACCATGAAGGTCGCTGAGTTCCTTGAGGGGCATCCCGGGATCGAGAGCGTCCAGTACCTCGGCCTGAAGAACCACCCGCTGCACGAACTGGCCAGCCGCTATATGTGGCTGGTGGACGCTGAGTATGACGAGCAGTACGGCAAGCCCGTGAACCGCTACGGTCACCTGATGTCATTCTGCGTAAAGGGCGGGCCCGTGGCAACACGGAAGTTCTTCGACGGCTTGCAGCGCATCTGGCGTGCCACCGACCTCGGCCGCATCAAGAGCGTCGCGACCATCCCCGCGATCTCGACGCACCAGCAACAGGGCGAAGAAGGCCGACAACTGGCGCACATTCCGTCGAACATGGTACGCCTGTGCGTCGGCGGCGAGCATCCGGACGACGTAATCGCTGACCTGGATCAGGCCCTGAATAAGGTCAGCAGCAAGACGACCATAGCCACGGGAGCGTAAGAACGACGATCCTGACAGGCAACGCAGCAGCCGCCTCCCCCGGGGCGTCCATGGAGGCCTGGAGACTGCACTGCCGGGAGGATGTCGGGGATTCCGTGGCAGCCCAGGACCCGGTCGACTTGGCCGCCACCGCGTGGGCAAGACGGCGGTTCGTGGTAGCCGAAGCGATACTCAAGCATCACCGCGACATGCGAACCGCGTAAGAGCCTCGCTCGAACGGCTGAGCAACCGTCAATTGGTCTGCGCGCCCTTGCGACGTATCGTTGCGGCAACTAAGCGTAATGCGCCGTTAGAGTGGCCCCGCCGGCATGGGACCTTTGCACAAACCCCGCCACCTCAATCGTGGACAACTCATACCATTCAGCGCCGCGGCCAGAGTCTTAAGGATGCACAGATCGAGTTGCGCCGGAGGCCGCCTCTAATTGTCCAGGCTCAGGCTCAGAGAGCCAGTGAAGGTAGCGTCGTCAAGGGACCACCGCCCTCCGCCCTCGCGGTCACTGGGTGAATCCAGAATTACGTAACCCCAACCCGTTTTTCCACCGCCCACATTGTCATCGACATATGTGAACAGCAGCAGATTAGCGTGAACGCGCATAGTGCCCCGAAATAGTTGGCCGTCGAACGTGTACTCGGTTTGGCTTTGTTGCGTGACCGTGATGTAATCATAGAACGAGCCGCCTGGGTCCAACTGCCCAAATACACCCCCGTCCACAACGGAGTGCATCACATACTCACCGCTATAATCCTCCGACTCAAATTCGGCCACTCTCGCCGAATCCGTCACGGCGAATCGGGCAATGATATCGTCAAACGGAGAGCTTTCTTCGAGAACCAGACCACCGCAACCCGGCAGGCAGAGAATGGTGACACTTAGTAGGATTGCGAGTCGCATAGTAAACCTCCTTCTGCTAGATGAGCTGACAGTCCCCATATGAGCTCGCCTGAAAGCGTCGCCACCGGGGCAACCGAGAGGACATTGTCAACTCTCCCTTAACTGGCATTCTCAAAACGGCCGGTGCCCGGTGACATTACCGAGTTTCTTCGCTCGAATCGCATTCATCGCCCACGGCTTGTTCGCAGGTTAGATGGGCACGCCTTGGCACCCAGATCCGGGCTAAGGTTGGAACTCCGGTACATTCAGCCCGGACCAACGCGACGCCGGTCGTAGCATCCCCTCTACCCCAATAATTCCTCGAGAATCGCCTTCGCCCGATCGCCGTCGTCGTCGCTGTCGAACGCGATGTTCGTGACCTGCCGGTCGCCCAGGGCGGCGGCGGAGAAGCCGTGCATGCTGATGCCGGCGTCAGCGATTGCCATCGCGATCTTCGCGCCTAGGCCGACGCCGTTGGGGCCCTCAATGCGGATCGTGCGCACATTGCCAGCGCGCGCCAGACCCGCCTTGGCGGCGACCTCAAGCTCTTCAACCGTGCGCAGCGGCGAAACGAACATCGTCGCGCGCCCGGACAACTCGCGACGCGTGATTATCAACTCCAGATCCAACCCCCCCATCGACAGGTCGCGCAGCTTCTCACCCAAGGCGCCAGGACGATCGTCAATCAGGCCGGCCCAAACGTGCTCTTTCGTAATCCGGTATTTCATGAATCCACCTCCCAAGCAGATGATGTTCGGATACGAGCTGTATCGCGCAGTACCCGCCGCGGCGATGAGCGGCCATTTCGTAGTATACGCTCCCGCCGCCGCCACGCGAGCCGTTGACGCGGAGCGCTGGCCATCCCAGAATACTGCCGTCCGCAACGGTCGAGGCAACGGCTTGTTCCGAAACGCCTCCGCGGCGGGCTCGACTTGGTCAGGGGACTGCTGTGAACTCTTGGGAAGTGCTGCGCGACGCAGCCGATCGCATCGGCGTCAAGGCCCTCGCGGCCAAACTCAACCTGAGCACTGCGCTTGTGTACAAGTGGTGCCAGGAGCCGGCCACCGACGAGGACCCCAACGCCTCGGGCGCGCGCAACCCTCTCGATCGCCTCCGCGCTATTTACGAAGCCACCCAAGACCCACAGATCGTGCACTGGCTCTGCATGGTTGCCGGCGGATTCTATGTCCCACACTCCCGCGTCGAGCCCGGCGAGCAGGAAGAGAAACTCCTGAGCACCACCCAGCGGGTCGTCGAGGACTTCGGAGAGCTGCTTTCCGAGATCAGCCGCGGAGTCGAAGATGACGGCCTGATCTCCCCCGGCGAGGCCAAACGCATCAGACGCTCCTGGGAACGCCTCAAGTCACAGGCCGAGTGCTTCGTCGTCGCCTGCGAGCGCGGTCTCTACGGCGACGCGACGAATTCCTGAGGCGGCGGCCGCTCGGTGTGCCACGGCTCCGTGAGCCGTGCGATTTATCCGGCCACACACAATTACGTCAGAGGTCGAGCGCCTCACCGTGTACAGCGAGCATGTAGCGTCAGGCCTCCGTGCCTGACGTTGTTCGTACCTGGAAACAAGAGAGAAGGCGTGAGATTCGTAGGCCGGGATTCGACGATCTGACGCCGCTGGAACGCGACCTGGAGACCGGAGAGAAGACGTCAGGCTCGGAGGCATGACGCTACACGCCTTCCAGGAGTTCGCGCACCGCTTCGGCCACTGCCGGCGGGATCTGGTCCACGTCGTCGCTCGTCAGCGTACGGCAGTCGAACACGACGGCGTCCTCGTGTACGCGGCAGATGATCGGCAGGTCACGCTGCCGCAGCGCGGCGACGACCGCCTGGCACTCTACCCCCTCGAAACGCACGCGCACCACCCACGTCGGGAACGGCAACGTCGGCAGCGAGCCTCCGCCGGCGTACGACTCTTCCGGCTGCGCGACGACGCTTACGCCGGATAGCGCTACTTCCAATGCTCGCGCCAGGTGCTTGGCACGCCGACGCAGATGCTCGGGCGGCGTCGCCAGCATCCGATACGCCGGCAGCCGCTCCGCCAACGTCTCGGGATCGCGGTGCAGCCGTAACGTCGCTTCCATGCCCGCCAGCGTCATCTTGTCCGGCCGGAAGGTGCGCATCAGTGGGTTTTTGCGCAGCCGCTGAAGCAGGTCGGCCCGACCGACGATGACGCCCGCCTGCGGTCCACCCAACAGCTTGTCGCCGCTGAAAAGCGTGAGATCGGCGCCGGCGGCAACACTATCGCGCACCGAGGGCTCGTCCCACTCGCCGGGCGGCGGCGTGACGCCGGCCTCATTCTCACTGTCCGCGGGGGCGCCCGGCCAAGGTACATCATGCTCCAGCAACCCGCTGCCGAGATCATCGACGACGGATATTTCGCGCGGCCGATACTTGCGTGCCAGCCCCACCAATTCGTCCAGCTTGACGCTGGTGACGAACCCCTGAATGCGGTAGTTGCTCGTATGCACGCGTAGCAGCACGCTGGTCTGCTCGGTCAATGCCGACTCGTAGTCGCCCACGCGCGTGCGATTCGTCGTGCCGACCTCGACCATTCGGCAACCGGCCGCCGCCATGATATCCGGCATGCGATAGGAGCCGCCGATCTCGACCAGTTGACCGCGCGAGACAATCGCTTCGTGGCCGGCGGCGAGCGTGTTCAGGGCGAGATAGGTGGCAGCAGCGTTGTTGTTGACGATCAGGCCATCCTCGGCGCCGGTCAGTTCACGCAGCAACGCCCGCACGTGGTCCAGCCGCTGGCCACGCTGCCCCGATGCGAGGTCTAGTTCGAGATTGCAGTACCCAGCGGCAACATCAGCGATGGCCTCGATCGCCGATTCGGCCAGCGGTGCCCGTCCCAGCCCTGTGTGCAAGACGATGCCCGTCGCGTTGATCACGCGGCGCAGGCTCGGCCGGGCACGTTCGTGCAGAATGCGGCGTACCTCGAGCGCCAGCGCCGGCGTTCCCGTATCCGCTGATTCGCCGGCAAGAATCTCGCTCCGCCTCTGGTCCAGCACGCGGCGAATTGCCAGCAGAACCTCCGGCCGCGGATGATCCTCAAGCAGATTCGCGACGACTGTCTGGCGCAATAGATGATCGACCGAGGGTAGTTGTCGCAGAGCAGCCTGACTGGTGTTGTCGGAGAGGTGATCGTTCACGGTCCGTATGATACTCGCCGCGGCCCACTGACGTAACCGCCTGAACGCGGATCAGGCCGGTTGATCCGTGGGGTCAGTCGAGACTTTGTCGGCGGGACGATCCGTCGTGCCAGTAGGCGTCGTGGGTTTGATATGGAGTCGCTCAACCGCGCTGTCCACGTTTTCTGCAATAGTGGTAACGCGATCGAGCCCCACGGCGTGAAAGAGGCGTTTCACGGGCGTGGCCAATCCGGTGAATGCGAGATTGCCACCGCGGCCCCGCAGCCGTTGCACTATCTGAAACAGGGCGCCCAGGCCGGCGGAGTTGACGTACTCCACGCGCTGCATGTCCATCACGACGCCAATGACGGCCGGCAGCCTGTGGAGATGCTCTTCGAGCGTACCGGCCAAGGTGTCGCGGTCTTCCCACGAGATGTTGCCGTCGCACGTCAGAACCAGACAACCCGGCTTGACTTCATTGACGTCGTACTTCATCGATTTGCCCTGCGTCGCGTGGCCCAGCGATCCCAGCGGCCCCGCGCGACCGTGCGCCGCATGCGCGCTCATCCTGGTATGAGCGACGCACATCCGACACCGCCGCCCCGGCCCATGATGAATACCTTACCGTCTAATCGACCTGGCAGGAACAGCATTGTCCCTGGAAGTCGCGCGGAACCTCACGCTGATCGGTCGCCAAGTGTCGTGGTCGAGCCGGTCGCGTCTGGCGCCACCAGCGTGAGAACCGCAGTTGCAACCACGGCCCCGGCCAGCAGCAGCACGAAGCCGGATACGTAGCGTGCCCCCAGCGTCATCCACAGGCCGAGATCCGCCAGCAGCAGCAGAGCACCGAGAATCAGCGCCAGCCAGACGGCATAGCGCGCCCCCTGCCGGATCAGCAGGTACAGCCCCAGGTACATCGCGCCGATCGCCAGCGACGCCGAGCCGAATCCGAGCACACCGAGCGTCGGCGTCTGGCCGGTGATCAAGCGGTGCATCAACGCCGGCGCCACGCCCCAGACCGCCAGCGCCGCCCCCAGCATGAGACAGGAGAACCGGACTCCGCTGTCCGCTCGTGACGGCCGCATGCCAGCGCTCGTTGTCATGATGATCCTCGATTTGTCCCCGGCAACGAACGGCCACCTACCGGCACGGCACATGCCGCGCGGCGACGTACAGTGACCCGTTTTCTATATCGGCAGGTCGGCATCCAGCGCTGAACCGGACCGACGACAACCTGCCGGCCGCCTCCTCGATCCGAGGCCGCCCAGTAATGCCGGGTCAACGCCACGGTCGCCAACGCCATCCCCCGCAACGCCTGCGCCATAAGGAGCCGCCCCGCGAACACAGAGGCCCTGGCCTACTGAGCCCTGGACCCTGACCACTCTCCCGCGTGCCTTGCGACCAGCCGTCAATCGCGTCACACTGCTGGACATCGAATTGTGCATCGCCATCATCATGCGGTTGCCCAGCGTACTGGGCCACTAAGCACGGAGAACCACGATGACCGAACGCCAGCGCGCATTGTCTGTGCTCGAACTGTCTCGCAGCCAGCTCACGAAACTGCTCGATGGTTTCCCGCCCGACCAGGCGCTCTACCAGCCGACGCCGGCCGTTAATCACACCCTCTGGATCATCGGCCACCTCGCGACGCTCGACAACATCGTGCTGCGCCGGATCGACGATGGCCAACCGGCATTGCCGGAGAAGTATGAGCAACTCTTCAACTTCGGCACGCAGATGCAGTCGGCCGACGCGTATCCACCGTTCGGGGAAGTACTCGGCCACCTGCGCGAGGTGCGCGAGCACCTGATCGCCGCCACGCACGCCGCCAGCGACGCTCGGATGGCTGAGACCGTACCCGACTTCGGCTGCGACGTGCTGGGAATGGTCTTTCTGACAGCCTGGCATGAAGGCTGGCACTCCGGCCAACTGAGCACCATCCGCCGCAGCCTGAAGCTGCCATCAATCTACGCCCCGGAGTAGCGGTAGCCGCTGGCTGCCGGCCGATTGTGCCAACACAGCCACGCAGACCATGTGGCGTCAGGACTCCGTGCCTGACGGTTTCCCCGTGACCGTAACATGGAACGCCGGGGTACGGAGACCGAGGCTCCCACTTGCCCCGAACTCGCCATGAACGCTTAGGCAGACATGAAAGACAGCGAGGCCTCGCCGGCCGGTGCTGCCGCTTTTGTCCCGCATGGGCGGCGGCGCAGCAACCGGGGGAGGCCTCGCTGCTCAATTACACGATCCAGTATTAGCGATTCCGTCGCAGCGCCACGATGGCCGCCGTGACGAACAGTCCGATGATCGCGCTGGGCTCGGGGACGGCAACGGCCTCGACCACGAGGTCGTTGTAGTCACGGTCGCCGCCATTGGTGAGATCTTCCCAGAAGAGCATGTAATGGCTCTTGCCATCACCGAGACCGGTGATGCGGTAGGTCACCATGTGGTCGAGTTGGTCGACATTGTCGGTCGACCGCGACGAGTACTGATAGCCGCTGCCACCACGCACCCAGGCCAGGGTCTGGCCGGCGTCAAGCGTCAGGGACGCGGAGCCGGTGACATTCATACCACTGCCGCTGAGATCAAAGAGATTGACGAAACCCAAGCCGTCGCCATCCAGGTCGTAGCCGAACTGCTGCGAGTAGGACGCATAACGCGCCACCGCCTGGAAGTCATACTGCCAGCCAACCCACTGGGCGTCGTCGGCCAATGAAACCGACTGCGCTGCCGGGTCCAGAGTCCCGCCAAGGCCAGAGTCCGAGACACGCGTCGCGGTCAGGACGCCGTTGGTAAAGTCCACCGGCGTGCCGCCGTCGTCAGTCCGCGTCCCCGAAGCGATCCACGCTGACCCGGAGGAGTAGTAAGCCTCAAGGATCGAGGTATGAGACGCTTCGCCGCCGGCAGTCGGCATAGAAACCCGCACGAAACCGGCGTTGGCAATGGTCCCGCAGAAAACCGCCACGATCATCGCGCTTCCGAAGCTGATGAGATTCTTACGCATGCTACAACTCCTCCTGGAGACCAGGCAGGCCTGGAAGCGTGGCGCGGCCCGCAAGCGGTTTCGCCACAAGCTGACGCACACGCCAGACTGCCACGGCTAATTGGGATGGCTCCGCTCGTTGGGAGCCTCGGCTCTCGTAACTCTTGGTAACGCCCACTGTTATATCAGGCCGTCCCGGAGTGCCCCGGCTGGGGCCCATCCGTCGGCCTGTTCGACCGCTCACCAACCAATGCAGACCGCGATAGCGGTGTGGCACGGCGTACTCGTCGCCGTCAACCCTGGCGCAACGGTAGGCGCGGATCTCAACTCATGAACATGCGATTGCCGGATACACCCCGGCAAGGCCGGCGAGAAATTCACGGGCCGATACAAACTCGGATGGGGTTAGGGGACGGCAAGCGGCGGCCTGTGAGACCGGTGTCGCTACTGCTGCCTGAGCCGGCGTGACCAGTCGTCGCGCAGGGCATCCGCTTCGTCATAGCGGCCCGCCTGCCAGAGACAGGTTTCCAGACGCTGCACGACCTCGAGCGTCTGCTCGTCAGCGGCACCAAAGACCTGGTTGTGAATGCTGAGTGCCTCGCGATAAAGCGTGGCCGCGTCGGCGTGCTTCCCGCACCGATCCAGCAATCGGGCCAGTTCGAGCAGTGTCGCCGCCACGACCGGATGGTCGTTGCCCAGCATCTTGCGCTGCATGGCCAGGGCGTCACGCAACAGCGGCTCGGCCCCGGCGTAGTCGCGTGTGTCGGACAGCAACATGGCGAGGTTCACCATCGCCGTCGCTACGTCCGGATGCTCGGAACCGTATTGGGCCTGTTGAAGCTCGAGTGCGTCGCGGAGCAGCCGCTCGGCCGTCGCCACGGTCCAGGTCCGCTGGCCGATGCCGGCCGGAGCGGCGTTCTGGCCGGACGTGTTGTCACCGCGCTGCCGGTGCCGGGCCGCGATGGCCTCGTCCAGCAATGGCAGGGCGCGTCGATAGTCACGCTGCGCCCATAGCAAACTGGCCAGTTCCCCGAGGCTCTGGATGACATCCGGATGCTCCTCGCCCAGCAACGCACGCTGTGTGGCAAGGGCCTCGCGGAAGAGCGGCTCGGCCTCGTCATACCGTCCCTCGGCTCGCAGCAGAACCGCCAGGTTGCCCAGGCTCGCCGCCACATCCGCGTGCCGCGTCCCGAACAGACGCCGGCGAATGTCGAGAGCCTCGCGCAGATGGGGTTCGGCGGCGGCATACTCGCCCAGCGCCGTGTACGTCATCCCAAGCGTCGTCCGCACCGTCGCCTCGGTCTCCGGCTGGTTGCGCAGGGCCCCCGCCTCAAGCTCATACGTCGCCTCGTCGAGGATGTACCTGACGGGCACTTGCCGCCCGAGCGACTTCGACGGATCAAGCGACGCCAGCATCCCCTGAAGAAACGCGCTGAGAGCCTGGGCCTGCTCGGCGGCGGCGCGGGCATTGGCACGCTGTTGCTCGGCATCTCGCAAGCCACTCGCCGCCAAACGTTCCGCCCGCAGCGCTCTGTCTCGCTCGTGGACCACCATTTCACGCTGTCGCTCAGCCTCACGCAATGCCTGCTGAGCCACGTCGCGTTGCCGGACGGCGGCCGCTTCCGCCGCGGCCAGGCGTGTGGCGCTCTGCTCGGCGTAGGTCTGCGCGGCCTGGGCAAAGTCACGCTGCTGTCGGGCCTGCTGCGCGAAGACCACCGCCACGATCGCCGCCCCCATTACAACCATGACAAAGGCACCGACAATCGCCACCGGCCAGCGGTAGCGCCGTACCTGTTTGCGCACCATGTAGCCGAGCGAATCTCGCTTGGCCTCGATGGGTTCGCCGTCCAGGTAGCGATCAATATCGCGGGCCAGTTCGCCGGCGCTTTGGTATCGTCGCTCGCGCTCCTTGGCGAGACACTTGAGCACGATCGTTTCGACCTCGTCGTCGACATCGCTGCGCAGCGAGCGTGGGCGGGCGGGCTCGGCGGTCATGATGCGGTCGAGCACGTCGCGCATGCTGCCGGCCACCGCGTATGGCAAGTGGTCCGTCAGCATCTCGAACAGAATCACACCCAGCGAGTACACATCGGTCCGCAGGTCAATCTTGCCCACGACGCCCTCGGCCTGCTCTGGACTGGCCCACGGCAGCGATCCGATGAACTGCCCGGTCATGGTCATAGCGGCAGCGTCGGGCTCGGCATTGGTCACCTTGGCCAGGCCGAAATCCAGCACGTGCGGATTGCCTTCCTCGTCAATCCGGATATTCCCCGGCTTAAGGTCGCGATGGATGATGCCGCGCAGGTGGGCGGCGTTCACGGCCTCGCAGATGCGGATGAAGAGCTTCAGCGTCTCGCGGACCGTGTACGAACGGCCGCGCATGTGCAGATTCAGCGGCTGCCCGCTGATGTAGTCCATGACGAAGTAGTGGCAGCCCGCCGCGACGCCGGTCTCGTGAATCGTTACCAGGCTCGGGTGGTTAAGTTGGCCGAGAATCTGGATTTCTTGGTCAAAGCGTGCCTGGTCGCCGGTGCTCGCAAAGGGGCCCTCCTTCATGACCTTGATGGCAACCGTGCGTTTGGTGGCGCCGTGCAGTGCCTTGTAGATGACCCCCTGACCGCCGCGATAGATCTCGCCGAGGATCGTGTAGCCGACAAATGAATCCGGCGGCGGGCCTTCGAAGCCCCGGCCGGGCACGCCAGGCGAAAGCACGGTATCACCCGCGGGCGACGCATCGCCTGGTATCAGGTTGGACGACGAGATCGCCGCCCCATCCGCTCTGATCGGGCGCTGCACGCCCATTATCCGCCACTCCCGGCTAAGTCGCAGTTGTATTCGCCCGCGGCGCCGGACCATTTCGGTCCGAATGCGTACTCCATATGGTACTCGCGCGAACGGCCGGGTAACCGTGACTAAGCGCGCGGGGGGGCTCCACCCACTGTATACACAATGCAGACAGTCCCCGATGCCGATTCCCGCCGAAATCGGGCCAAATACCGCGACGGCGAGGGCATTTCGCTACATCTTCCGACGAACAGGCCGCCGAGATTGATGTAGAATGATTCCGCGATCGACCGTTAGGCTAATCCGGGCCCATTAGAGGTGGCTCGGGCATCCAACCTACGATTGGCCCACCGGGAGGCTGTGCTGCCAACGGGTTGGTGCAGCGGGAGGTTCGACAATGTCGCTGAGTAGCCCGGCCCGCCGCGCGTGCTGCCTGACCCTCTTCCTGACGTGTGCCGCCGCCTGGGCCGACGAGGCGGCCATCCTCAAAAACCTGCACGAGTTCTTCAACACCACCAACCCGGTCAACCGCGAGCAACTGTCCAAGCGCATCGCCGCCGACCCGGATTACGATCGTTCGCGCGTCAGCGAATGGCTGCACGCGGCGGGCCTGTTCGAGCCGCTGGAGCCCGGCACGCGGCGAATCGAGATCCCGCTGGCCGAAGGCAAGTCCATGAGCGTCGCCGTGCGCATACCCGACAGCTACGACCATGCGCGCCCCTGGCCGCTGATCTACGCCATGCACGGTCAGGGCGGCACGGGCGAGGGGATCATCTGGATGGTGCAATCGCTCTTGGGCCAGCGTGTGGATGAGTTTGTCATCGCCGCC
>JAFGRR010000111.1 GCA_016935035.1 Phycisphaerae bacterium
CCCGCTTGAGCGAGTCGACCGTGATCGCGATGGTCCATTCGCGGCCAGTCGTATCTTTGAACTTCCTCACGCTCAAACCTCGCTATCATAGAGCACGCCGACCTTCGCGACCGCGGTCGCAGTGCTGCTGGCGTGCGAGATGTAGACCTTGTCCACGGTATCGCCGGCAAGCGGATTCGCCGCTGTGCTGCCATCGATCCACAGCCACATCTCGCTCGCCGCCATGTCGATGCCGAGTTCGAGGCCGCCGCTATCATGGAATTCGACGCGGCCCCGGTCAGCGATCATTGCCGCCATGACGGATGCGAGATCGGCATTGAAGTCCGTATCGAGCTCGGTACGAGGTGCCGCGACGCATGCGGTGTCCTGCGCCGGCAACACGTCGCCGGCACCGCCCGAAATGGGCACACTCGTTCCCGCAACGGTTCCGACGACCACGCCGTAGCGACGGCCGCCGTCCCAATAGAGATCGATCACGTCGGCCGTTTCGATGCCATGGTCCGCACCAAGTGTCAGCGTGCCCTCGGTGTCGCTTGTCCGCGTCGTCAGCGTGCCCGCCTGCGATGCGGCGAGCGTCACGGAATGATTGATCGCACCACTCGCTGTCCGGTTGATCTGCGAGTAGAAGCCGGCACCCCCGATGTCGGCGTTGATGATGACACTGCTGTTTGGCATGTCGTGCTCCTGTGTGTCAATGGAGGCAAGCGTCTATGACGATTCCACCCAAGTCCGGAAGACAGCCAGCTTGGCCGTCACATCGACGAGAATCGCGTCTTCGAGCTCCTCGCTCCGGCTGAAGTTCGTGATGGAAAAGTCCCCATCCGGGCCCTCGCCGGTCTCGGACGTCAGAGCCTTCAGCGCGATCTTGGCCGAGGTCAGGAACGCGGTGCGCATGGCCGCAAAGCCGCCATCTGTCGGGTCCCAGACCATCTGGAATTCGATCGAACACTCGCGCAGCGTCGCGGCCGTCGCACGCCAACCGCCGTTAGCGCGTGTCGTCACATCGGCTTCCCTCGCCGCCATGTTCAACGTCAGGTTGCGGACGTTGGTCACCTCTGTGCTCGCCGGCCCGCCAACAGCCCCGCGGTAGAGTTTCGCGTCCTTGCCCAATTCAAATTCCGGCATCGTCTCACCTCATACAAGCTGCAGCGCGGTCTCTGGCGTGAACGCGCTTTCGAAGTTCCCGGGGTTCCCGAATATCTTCGCCACATGCTCATCGGAGAGACAGAGTGGCAACACGTAGTCGTCCAACAGGACGCCATGCATCACGCCTTCGCCCGTTTCGTCGCCAGTGATTAGCGTGACGCCCTCGCCAGATAGCGCGTCGCCGGTGTGCGTGAGTGGCCCGACATGCTCCACGCCCGCACCGTCACAAACGCTGAACGACATCTCACCGGCGGCGTACCGCACCGCGATGCGGAACAGGTGCTCGCGGTCAATTTGCCGCGTGCCGGTCGTCTCGATCGGCGACCCGGTCGGAGTCGAGTCCACCGTGGATTCCATCTTGAGCTTGCTGTCCGCCGGATCGTAGTAGAGGTTGACGAAGTCACCGTCAGGCGCGACCCAGGAATGGATATAGACCGGGCTTGGCGTTCCGTCAGTCAATTCGTTCGTGTCGCACAGTGGCATGAAGCTGAAGACGTGCGTCCAATGCGTTCCGAGTTCCAGTTCGACAGACGCCACATCCGCGGGTTGCGACACGCCTCCGGGGCTCCATTCTCCCAACGTCGGACATTCGACAATCTCGGCCGCGCCGATCCAGAGTTCAGACAAGTAGTCGGCCTGATCCTGCGTCAATAGCACTCGGAACTTCGTGGCAGTGTCGGCGGCCGTATAGGGCGCGCCCCAAATCTCTGTCCATTCGTCTTCGTTGATCCCATACATCACCCACGTTGCCGCGCCCTGATCCGTCACGCACTCCGTGTTGACGTAAAAGCCCTTGCCCTTCACCCATGCGTGCGCTTGATAACGATGGCCGATTTCCACCGGGGTGTCGGCGACGGCGGTTATGCCCGTGTATTCGTTGAAAGGGCGCTCTGTCTTGACGAAGTGGAGACTCCCCACGGCGCCAGGGGCGAAAATCGTGCTGGTGTCCACTTCGGCCGTGTCGTACTTGGAGCCATTCGGCTCCAGGCCCCAATCAGTTAACAGGTCGCACTTGGATGGTCGATCACCAAGTAGATTGGTTTTGGCCGGAGAGACGATAACGCCCGTGCGTTGAACGACTTTGGCCGGGTCCAGAATCAGGTGCTCGTCAAGGTCGTAGGCTTGGGCACTGGCATCGCTCAGGCGGAAGTGCAACTTACCACCGACTTCTCCACAGAACTGATACACGTGCTTGATGTCTGTCCGGGTCGGACGCCAGTACGTAACCCAATGTACGAGGTCTAAACTCACGCGGATGATGGGGGCGTTTCCACTGCCAGAATCGCTGTCAGAAGAACACCAGTACCAAACGCCATTGTGTTGGAACAGGTCGAATGCATAGGCATGATCCCAACTGGACTGAAATCGGCAAAACGTGCCCGTCTCCAACGTAGACAAATCGAACCAGCCAACCCGAAGGTGGTGGTCCGAGCCAATCAGGATGCGCGTGGCATGGCCGTAGTCACGGAATCTCGTGACGCGACCCGTGGCTGACACGGTTTCCTCGCCGAGTGGGTTGTACCACGTCACGCCGTCGTCGTCGGAGAACAATGTGATTTGCTCGCCCCCGCTCCAGTCATCACCGCCGTCTGCGACCCACCGACTGAGTCCGGCGTGATAACAGACGGAGTGCAGGTGGTCGCGCGTCCCCGACGCGATCGTATGGACCTTGGTCCACGTCAGGCCGTCGTCCGTGCTGCGCCAGATTTCGGTGTCGTTCGTTGAGAAACCGTAGGTGGACGCGATGATTGTTCCGTGATCTTCGTGAAAGCCCCAGACGTGCGGATCGTACGCGAAGACGACGTCACCGCCGCCGACCGTATTGGTTGCTTTTGTGAATGTGACTCCGCTCGCGGTGCCTCTGTAGACCACATGCCCAGCACCTTCATCGACCCAGGCGAGGAGCGTCCCCGTGCTGGTCGCGTGCAGCGCGTCGCAGTCATAGCTGCTGGCGTAACCAAAATCGTGAACCTGCGTCCAGGCCGTTTGTCCGTTGGTCGAACGGAAGAGCAGACCTTTGCAGGTGTGGTTGGACGTGGCAAACAGACCGTATGAGTTCTTGCAGTGTGGAGTGATGCCGTAATTCCCGCGCGGGTCTTCGTGGATCGGCGCCGAGGCGTTGCAGTTGGAGACGGTGAAGACCGTGGCGGTCCGAGCCTCATTGGCGGGGTAGGTCCTCATCCCATCCGAACCGCCGAAATAGCCGGTCGCGGCCCGCGCAAATGCGCGCGCAACCGGAGTCACGGGACGTGCGAGGCGGCCGGGCTGTGCTATCTGACCTCGCATAGCCCACCACGCAGAACTGTGAATGTCACGGGGCTGGTCCCATCGGCAACCCGATAACGAATCGTGGCAGCCTTGGAGATCACGGCCGTCATTCCGAACCGCAGTTTCAATTTGTTCGCGCCTTCGGCGGGCGTCGCCTCCACTGCATCGTCGGTCGCGACGTAGACTGTCGCCGTCTCGGGCACTCCGTCGCCATCTTCGCCGTCATGTGACAGCGTGTATTCATACGTCGGCCGAATCGTCAGTGATTGCTCAGCGGTCGTGGCGAGCAAGACAACCGGCGCCGGGCCGAGCGATTCCGTCGGGTTTGCCATGGTCTACCTCCGCACGCGGTACGTGATCGTCAGCAGGCTCGTAAATTGCCGATGCTGCACGAGGTGTTCGGACGCGAAGACGGGTTCGTTTTCGAGAGAGATCCATGAGGTCGTCAGCCCCGTAAGTCTTGTTCCGCGAAGATGATCACCGATCTCCTGGACAAGCTGCATGAGTTCATCCACCTCGCTCAAGTCATACGGCACATCGGGATCTTGGGAGGGCTTCTCGGGGCTGATCTTGCGCTGCACGCCGATGTCAATCGCGCAGTCAAAGAAGCTGTCGCAGCGAGTGGCCCCCATAACTGAGACGCTCTTCGGGATGACCGTCACGACCGTCGTAGCGATGTCCGCCAATTCGATTACCGGTCGATAGGCGCGGTACACGTCGAATTCGAGACTTAACGTGACGGCCTTGAGGCTGGCAACGATCGCATCACTCAGTGTTACGAGAACGCTGTCCGCCACGGCTACGAACCTCGCATGATGCCGTCGATCCAGCTGCCGAAGACCTTGAACAAGACAAGCCAGACTCCGCTGAGTGTGATCCAGAGCAGCCGCAGCATGAATGCCAAGCGTTTCTCAACGTTGCACAGCCGGACGATTAACGACTCCTCCGGCTTGCCATTGCCGAAGACAGCGCCCGAGACCCTCTTGACCTCTTCGCACAGCTCGTCGCACTGACTGCTCATATCATCCGACCTTCTTTGTGTGGATCCTGAGCGTCTTTTGGTGCGCGTCGCAGTAGCGCCACGGTGGTTCGTCACCGAACGCCATCACCTCATGGACTCCGGCCGGTTCCGTGATCCGATCGCCACTCCGTGGCAACGTCTGCCCTCCGCGGAGGACCAGGTCCGCGACATTGATGACGTAGTCGCGGGACTCGGTGCGGTGAATGCAGCCGTACTCATCGGGTTGCTCGAACGTCGTACGGCCAAGGGTGGCCGGGAGATCGACCGAATCGCCATCGCGGGCATACGTCACGGTCTGCGACATATGACGCGTCCTCTGATCAGCCAGCCAGGTTGCACGACGTTCGAGCAGATTCACAGTGTCTACGCCGTAGAGAGCGACGCGCCGTCGGCAGTGGTGACACGCCACCGGAAGGTCGCGCCCTCCTCAACGCCGTGCAGCAACACCGCCTCGCCCGTATTTGCGAACGTGATGGTGTTATTGCCCGTCTCGTTGAGTGTGGTCGCCGCAGTGATTACGCAATTGCCTCCGTCCGTCTTCATGTAGAGCAGCAACTGCTGCCCCGCGAACGACGGCGCGGCCAAGGTGCGCGTCTCGGCACCCTCGGTCACGATGGCCACATGGCCAGAGCGTGTCACGGGGATTGCCTCGCCGTCGCCCGGATCGGCGATCGCGTTCTCGAGCGAGCCTTGCGTGAGCACACCGATCGTTAGCTCAGCGGACACCACCTCGTCGGTCGCGCCGGCGTCCTCGACCACGCGGCCGATCAGCGTGTTGCCTGCGGCCGTTGTCGTCGCCGCGCCAGTGCCAGCGGTTCCACCCTGCGGGTCACCGGAGGCGTTCCAGTAGAGCGCGTCTCCGACGCTCATCTCGCCGTTCTCTTTGACGATGCTCACGAGCGGTGGACCGCCAGCAGTTCGTAGCGTCCCGAGTACGCCCGCCGCGATCGGCTGCGTCGCGAACTGGAACATCCCGTTGGTGATCACGACCTCGCCGGCCGCGACGTCGCTACCGGGGATGTGATCGATCCGCCCGCCCTCTCCGAGCATACGACACTGATAGGTTTGAGCCATGATATTCTCCTGTCAGAGCGGCCTATACCGCGTACGCGAGACCGCGTTTGATCCTCGAAACTACTGACCTGCTGACTCTGTAGCGCCTTCCGAGAACCGTGCATGATTCAGTAGACTGCCTCATCAAGGCAGCCGTCGCGTTCGTGACTTTTGCACGACCGTGTTTCTCGCCAGTGCGATTCTCCCTACGGTAAAGACCGGTTCGCCAACCATGCCGGATATTCTCCATGCATGTGACGTATTCGAGATTCTCAACACGGTTATCGGCTTTGTTGCCGTTTTTGTGATTGACCTGCATCCCCTCAGGACAAGGGCCGATGAATGTCGCGGCAACGACACGATGCACTTTGGGGCGACGAATCGGCTTCTGAGGGATACACATCGCGAAGAATGGATAACCTTTCGAATCCGGATTGCACGCCAGAATGCGGCCACGCTGGCGCCCCGGCGCCCATCGTCTAAGTGGTTCACTTCGGACGCGACCAAGGCTGCTTACGCTATACAGCCCATCAGATCCTTCGATTGGCCTCCATTCTTCATTCATGCTCATGCTTCCCCTTTAAATCCCACGCCGCCGCGGTGTTCCTGCATCGCGACACCGAAGTCGAAGTAGGCACGCATGTTGATTCCGAGCACGTCGAAGTCCGCCCGGGCGCTTTCGACGGTCGGCCGGTCAACCCCATTGAGGAAACAGATCTCGATGACCGGTACCTCGCTCGGCGAGGCGAGCACGTACCACTTGAGAGCCGAATAGCCGGTGTACTTGCTATTCGACAACTCGCGGGCCATCGCGAGATCAAGCGTGCCGGCGTGGATGTTCGCGTTGGGTTTCGTCGTCACGGAGCCGGCGGTGCCGCCCATGACGATGAGCTGGCTGTTCAGGATCGCCTTCCCAGTCCCTTCCAACTCCGGCGGAACCAGTAGGATCCGCGGGATATGGTTCATCGGCTTGCCATCGGGATCGTTCAACTTGTTGAACAGCGTCTTGGCTGCCGTCAAGGCATCCGAACTCAGCGCCGTATCCGCGCCGGCGGCGTAGTTGTTGAATCCCGCCTTGAAGAACGTCGCATTATTGATGAACGCCGTCCAGAACACGTCCAGCAACGTCAGTCCGCCACCGCGTCCGAGCCGCTGCCCAACGCGAGAGAAGGCGCCCAGGTCGTCGTTGATGATGTCTCGCCGGTCGATGGACAGAATCACGCCGTGCGTGTCGGCCTGATTCGTGTACTTCTCTTTCCCCAGCGTTCCGTGCTTCAGTTCGCCGCCCGGGGCCACCTTCTTGAACGTCATGTCACCGGTGAGCGAATACGACTCGATCTGGCGGAAGTCACGCACCGGACGCGTCGCGCTGATCATGCGCATCGCGGCCTGATCCAGCCCCACGAAATAGTCGACGACGAACCGGTTGAGCACGTTGCCGAGCATGTCCGCCAGGTCATACGTGCTCGGGCCCGCGGCGGCGAGTTCGCGGCGATGGCGGCGGTCGGGCAACGCGTGGTACAGGACGTCCTCGATATCTGTGCGGAAACTGCCGCGGAATCCATTGGCCTCCGCCGCCATTTCGAGCGTTTCGCGAAGTGAGAGACCGTGTCGGTACTTGCGATGCGACGCCTCGAGCGTTTGCTCGCCATAGAGCTTCTCAAGGGTCTCGTCGCGCATCCCACCCATGCGGCACATCGCGACCTCGATCACCTCGGGCGCGACAGTGCGAGAACTGCCCGCCTTCGGCGCGTTGTCGATCCGCTCGTGTCGAGTGGACATGCGCAGCAGGTGGTTCTCGAAGTCCGCCGGCGTCCAGGACTCATCCTCAAGCGCCTTGGCCTGAGCCGCTTCGATGTCGTCGAGCGCGGCCGGGTATTCGCGGCCGTATTTCAGCGCTAGCTCGCGGATCTTGTCGTCGCGGGCCCGCTTGGCCTTCAACTCCGCGAAATCGTCGGTATTCCGCTTCGGCGGTGCCGGCGGTGTGGGCGGCGGCGCAGTGGGCGGTGCGGGCGGCGGCGTCTTGGCCTTCGCCTTGAGCTCCTGTTCCTCCTTGAACTTCGCATCGAGCTTCGTGCGTTGATCCTCCGTCAGCGTGGACGGGGCCTCGAAGCCAACACTCTTCAACCATTCGTGAAAGTTCATGCGATCATCTCCTGCCTTGGCGGCAATTCGGGCGGAAGCTTGCTGGTCCGCCGCAACAGAAAGGAACGAGATGCTCTTCAGTGTGATCTGGCGCGCGATATAGACCGGCCCCTCCACCTTGCGTCCGTTGACTGTGGTGGAGACACCGCCCTGCACAAAATCCATCTTCTGAATGCTCGCCCCAAGCGAGACCGGCCAGATGAAGCCACGTTTCGCATGCTGGACCACCTTTGTGGCCGGATTCGTGGCCTCATCACCATCGGTGTCACCAGTGATGGTGCCACTCATTGTGATCTCGGAACGCCCGATGCGAACGCGGTCGGTCTGGCCGACGATCTTCTCGTCATCGTGATCCAGCAGCGCGGCGATCCTGTCCGGTGAACTGACTCCAGCCAGCTCAATGACCATCGGCGCATCCAGGTATGGACTGTCCGGCCGGAACGATCCGCCCGTGTACGCCACGATATCGAACCGGGGGGGCGATTCCTCCGTAGCAGACGCCATCCGCAATTCAGCCGCGAGCATTGCCAGCAACTCAGGCATGTCCGTCTCCATTGCCCCCCGGAACCGCCTGCTCAACCATGCGATCGCGAATGCGAGGCGGTACCTCTTCACCGGGCACCGCGGCGTCTAGCGCCGCCGAAACCATCCGCTCAGCCTTCGGTCGCGAGATACGCATCAGCGTGAGGAGTTCAATCGCCGCATCCCTCCCGATCGTACCAACGTTGCGTAGCACCTCGAGGACGCGCGGCGTCGACTGCGCGTCGATCGATACGAGCCCCGCGGCATCAAGGGCTTCGTGTTCGCGGCCGGATTGCTCGATTTCGTTTCGCCAGTCCTTTCGGTCACGCGCGAACTCACGCGCGTAGGTTGTCGTCCGGGACTTCAGGCGAGTCGCCTGTGCCGAAGATTGCTTCGATGGGTCAACGTGATCTCGTTCCCCCCAGATCCACTCACACGGCACCGGCCAAAGCGGGTCGTTTTCTCTCGGCAAGTAGACCTGCCCAGCTCGCCCGGGGAGGTAGCCCGGGATGGAAGTAGCCTCGATCGCCCATGCGGAAACAACTCGCGTCAGAATCGTGTTGACGAGTTCGTCGTCCTGCTCGACGACGTTCGAGCGGTCGTAGACCTGGTGGTCTAGTCGGCCTGAAGCGTAGTTGTAGCGTGAGCTATCGCCAGACGCGATGTTCCGCGGCATGTTGAGCGGGCGGGCCTGTTCGATGATCAAGCGGTCGTCTAGCTCACCGTAATTCGTCGACGGCTGCTCGGGTCGCATCTGTGACGCCTTCGCTCCATGCGGCAACGCCATGAGCATTCCCTGCTCGAGCGGAATCGACGTGAACGGCGCGACCACATCATCTTCATCCGGGTCCATTTCCGATTCGAGCATCGCGGCCCCGAGCGATGCCGCCGCGCGGGCAGCCGTGAGGACGGATTGTCGAAAGTTGCGGCGTTCGGCCGTGATGTTCAGACTGGAGACACACTCCGGGATTCCCCGTCGCTGCCCCGGCCGCTCCGTGAGGAAGTAGTGAATGATGTCGTCCGCTGGGATGCGGGTAAACTCCATCGGGTTCGTGCCCCACAGCCCGGTATCACCCGGATGCTGGCGCAAGACGTAATACCAGAGCGGATTGTCGTACTCATCGAATTCAATCCCGTCGACCACGTTCTCGCGGTTCAGTTGTGGCAACAGGCTCGGCGTCGTCACCTGGTCGGCTTCGACCAATTGAAGATCCAGCTTGACCGGGCATCTCAGCCTTGGATTGGTGCGAAGGCGAATGAACACCTCGCCATCGCACGCACGCGTGATTCGAGCCAGCCGCAGTTTCGCGGCGAGCCGCACGGCACGCGCCCACTCAATCCAGCGGCGTTCCACCGCACGATTCACAATTTCGTTCGGCGTGATTAACTGCAGGATCGGGCCGACGCCAATGGTGTCGTTCGCCAGGGTCCGCAGTTGCCCCGCCATGAACGGGTTGTTAAACCTCTCGTGCCTCGCACGGTTGCGCAGAACGGCGCGCGTTGCCGGATCCGCTGCCGCGTTCACAGCAAGCCCATCTGCATAGCGCCAATGCTCACGATTCTCCGGCGAGTTCGAAGCAGCATCGAATCGCGCCTTGATGTCGCGGCGTGTGCGGCGAAAGCCCAGCTTGTTCGCGATCCAATCGATCACGACGACGTCCCCGGCATGATAAGCTTCGTGAAGCGCAGCCCCCGTGCCGGCTTTTTGGCGGCGTTGGTCCCCTTCACGTGCCAGTCGGCCGCGATCTGATCCTGGAGTGAATGCTGTTCGATGGACCCCTCGTCACCCGTAGCCTTCCGAGGCCCGGTGGCGTTCTCGACGATCGCATCCTTGATCTCTTCGGACATAGAAAAGCACCGTGCAGGTGTGCAGCCCTGCACGGCGCTCCACCGAATCGCATCGAGTCTCACTGGTGAGGATTAACACGAGAACCCGGGAATGCAAGCCTGGATCCCGCCCGGGTTGCACGGGCGCAACTATTTCTGCGGATTGTCTTCTTTTTTTTCCACCGTTCGGAATCGCGTTCCGCAATGAATACACTGCCTGCAACGAACGCGAGACTTCCATCTCGTGCGCGTCCACACCACCTCACTCAATGCGGAGAAGCAATTCGGGCAGCGCAGCCCATCATCTGGCGGAGGTTCAGTCTTTCGGTTCCTGCGCACGATTCGCCAACTCCCTTAGGCTCAACCTCTGCTTCCGGTTGCCTCGCGACGGCTTGCTCTCCATCCCGGGCAGCGTACATCCGCCCATCGCCGCCGCAACGGCGCACCCGACCACACCGTCGAACCAGTGATTGTCGAGACCGGCGACGCGCAACTTCCATTCGTCGACCGTGCGACCACGTCCCTCGGTCTTCACGCGGTACTCGCTGGTCAGGTGCTCGGCGAGCAGCCGGTGACGCTCTGGCTTGCGACCATGGAGCGATAAGCAACCGGGATCTCCCATTGCCACAGCCAGGCGGGCATGGATGAACGACTTCCAAAAGTTCGTGTCATAGACCACGTGTCGCACAGCCCTCCGGCCGGTTCCAACCGGAATCCGCCAGTTCAACCCGACGCGGTCGCCGCGCTTCCGCTTGTATTCTCGAAATGGAATCGACGAGGCGCCGATGTACTTCCCGTGCGACGGCATCACGGCGTACTGACTCTGCCGACAGAACTGGTAGACGAGATCGGTTGCCTCCCCCCAGTTCGCATCGATCAAGCACCGATCCACGCGGACCATCGCTCCATCGTCACGACGCCATTCCCGTGCGAGCAATGCGTCCACACAGCGCTCCAGGCCGGCGTAGATGGCCCCCTCTCGACCGGCCCGCGGCGCCGCCATTGGCAGCGTCCGCCGGATATCACGCAATGCGAAATGCGCCGCCTTCTGATCCGGTTCCGTACCGTAGTCGATCTCGTAGCCGGTGCAGTCTTCCTCCCAGGCGACCACGATCCAATACAGCGCATCCGCGTGCACGTCGATGAACGCCGTCAGGCATGTGCAGCCGATCGGCACCTCGCCGCGCGACATGCCATTGACCTTCGCCGCGATCTGGTCCGCCGAGAGCAGTTCGTCATCAGGCTTGTGCTCGGGCAGCGGTTCGTTCTGGTACTCGGCGAAGAACGCGACTTCGTCACGGAGTCTCAGGTTCATCGCATGCTGCAACGCGGATAGTTCGTCGGCGTTGTACTGCTCCGTCCAGGCCACGCGGGCACCGGCGTCCATCGCCTCGCGATTCGCACGGTAGAACTCCGTCGCCGTGGCGAGTTTGGCGTCGTCTCGGTCGAGGTCTTCGAGACGGAGTTCCGCATACCGCTCCCACAAGTCTTCGTTCGTCGGCCATGCATACACCATCTTGGTCCGGACGCCATGCCACTGCGGGTTCTTCATGCGATCGAGGATCTGGTCGGCGAAGTCGCCCTCACGCACGACGGTGCACGGCATGATCCCCGCCATCTTCGTCGTCGGCCCCGCCAAGCCGAGAATCGCTCCGTTCAGAATCCGCTCACGCTCAGCACACTGGGAAGGGGATCGCGCACTCTCGTCTGTCTGTGGGTCATCGAGGATAACCAGTGACGGACGGATTGACGCCCCATCCGCGCGTTTGACGTTGAGCCCTCGGATCTGCCCCGTGATCCCGGCCGTCGCAATGACGCTTCCCGACGCCTTACTGCGGGCGATCGTCGGCAGTGTCAGTCGCGTCGCGGTCAGCTCAAGCCGGAGCGGCTTGCCGCGGTACAGGAGGCGCCGTTGGTGAATGCCCTCCAATCGGCGGATCGGATAGCAGACCTCAGGGAAATCCTCCAACAGCCGGTCGTTGGTCTCGATCTCGATCCGGATGTTCTCAACGCGTTGCTTAGCGTGGCCTTCATCCGGGCCGATGACCGCGACGAATGGCCGGTGACCGTAGAAGGTGGCCCAGATGCTCGCCTCCTCACACAGCGACGTCTTACCCGCTCCACGCGGCATCGCGACCGCGAACAGCGCCCCCTCGAGCACGACCGTTTCGATGAGCCTGATGACCCTGAGATGATCCTCGGACCATGGCAGACAGAATGTCTCGGGGAAATAGGATTCGCAGAATCGCCTGAAGTGACACCGGCATCGCCGCTTCCGCTGCGGATTTCCGATGGCCGGGATCCGCCCGATGTCGCGAGCCGACCGCGACTCCGCCCGGCCTCGCCGGACGGCACGCTCCTTGCGACGCTCGTAGTCCCTTGATTTTGTTGCGACCTTACCCATCTTGGCTGAGCATGTTAAGGAAGGAAACTTAGACTGTTTTATCGGC
>JAFGRR010000112.1 GCA_016935035.1 Phycisphaerae bacterium
GTGCGGGTGTCGCAGGAGATACAGCGGCGCGATCGCGTCTGGAACTGCGTAACCACGGGGACGGTTCTGTCGATCAGCGACGAGAAGACCGGCAGTTGGTATGCACACGCCAAGGATGACAAGTACTGGCTGCGGCGGCTCAAGCTGCGCAAGGACGACGGCGAGATCACCACGCTGATCGTCGATGGGCACACCGACATCGTCCTGTTGGAGGGCGATGGCGCGGGCGGGTGAAACAGCGGAAAGGCTCGGCGGTGTTGATGCGTCTCTGCTCACGGCGGTTCTTGCTTTGGCACGCGATCGGCCTGGTGGCGCTGGCGAGCGTTCTGTCGGGGGCGGCGTTAGCTCAGGACGCGGGCGGCGACGGGGCGGAAACAGTGGGGCTTCCGGCGCGGACAGTGGCCGAAACGCTGGCGGAGGCGGTCTACATAGACGAGTTTCTGCGTGATCCGGAGCAGGCCGCCGTCGGATATGAGCAGGTACGCGACGACGCGCGGGCATCGGCAAGGCAGCGACAGCAGGCGATCTGGCGGCTGGCTCGCTGCATGCGGCGGACTGGACGGGCGGGCGGCGCGCGCGTGTTGCTGAACAATCTGCTGCTGGACGAGGGGCTGTCGGAGGCGGTGCGGCAGGCGGCGGAACGCGAACTGACACTGATTCCGCGCGCCGAACCGTCGCGGCTGATGCCGGCGGATTCGCTGGTGTACGTGGAGGTGCCGCAGCCGGGCGTTATGTTGGGGCGATTATTCGATTTGTCACGCCGGGCGGCACTCGACGAGGCGGCGATTGTGGCGCGTTTCGTGCCGTATTACCGCACGGATCTGACGGGGCTGGGCAATTTCTGGGGCGAGCCGGTGCGGCGTGATTTGGGGGAACTCGACACGTTGGGGGTGGCGTGGCGCGATTTCCGCTTTGACCTCGATGATGGGCGTTTTGAGATTGACTCGAAGCTGTTGCTGTTGCTGCACGCGGGGGCGAACGTCGCGACGAAGGCCGTTCTCGAAGGCGTCATCACCGGCTACCTGGAGCTGGAAGTGCAGCTCGCGGATGTGCGTTTCTTCGCGCCCACCACGCTTTACAGCGATTTGTACTTTGCGGTCAGCGACGGCTTGTTCGTGACGTGTACGGACCCGGTGGATGGCGCGGACGGTGTGCGGCGGCGACGCGGGGAGGTCGTCGGAGAAACGCTAGCCGACACGGCGCGTTTTCGACGACGGCCGGCGGGGTGGCCCGCAACGGACGCGGCGTTCGTATACGTGGATTGGACATCCCTGGCCGAACAGGCGATCGCCAGCAGCGATACCGAATACCGGCAGGACCTTGCTGCGAGCGCGGACCTGTTGTCCATGCGCGAGACGGGGCCGGTCTTCGTGTCCGTGGCCTTGCGCGAGGACGAGTTGGAGTTGGAGCTGGACACCGACCTGCCGGCGCGACCAGGGGCGCTGTACGAATTGGTGCAGACGCCGCCGGTGGATCAGGCGATGCGGCGCTGGATTCCGGGGGAGGCGTGGTTCGGGCTGGCGATGGGGGTGACGCCGGGTGACCGTCGGTGGAAGAACTTCGAACGGTTCCTGGAAGAGTCGTTCGAGATGCTGGCGCGTAACAAGGAACAAATGTCGGAGGCGAGCCCCGATGAAACCGGGGCGTACGTGAATCCGCTGACGAGGCTGCGCCGGTTCGAGGAAGTGAACGGCCTACGCGTGGCGGATGACCTGTGCCGGGACGTGCGCTCGGTGGCGGTGGTCGGGCTGCCGCCCGCGGAAGTGGACATGTACGCGCCGATGCGGTGGGTGGTCGTGCTCGACGTCGAACGTCCGGAACGCTGGTTGAGCCGGATCGGCTTGGGGCTGTCGCGCCTGGCCTTTGGCGAGACGGTGACCGAGCCGCTGCCGGCCAGCAAGGTCGAGACGCCGGTCGGCCAGGTGGATCTGCTGGGCATTCCCCGCACGCGCGTCGGCATAGCGTGGCAGGTGCGTGATTCGTGCATCGTGTGGGCCTGGGGCGTGGATACGCTGGTTGACTATCTGACGCTGCTGAGGCAGCAGCCGGTGGGCTATGCTGCCCCGACGGATGCCGATCGGGGTATGAGCAAGTACATCATGATGCGGGTGGATCATGTGCTGGGGGCGCTGTACGGCTACGGCGAATTGCCGGAGTCCGGTCCGGAGTTGCCGCCGCTGGTGGCGCGTACGTATGAGACGCCCGAACACCTGCGGATCGCGGCGGAGCAGCGGCAGTTGGCCGACGCGCTACACGCGGTCATGCAGGTGCTGGCGCCGGAGTTTCTGCACCCGCCCGGACCGGCGTGGGAATCGCGGCGGCCGTTTGCGGAGGTGGATGCGGCGAGGAGCGTGGGCGACACGGGCATGTAGCAAGTTCTCAATGGGGGTGATCTGGCAGCAATTCGCGATGGCTCATCCTTGGCGGGGAAATCGGTCGATAATGGTAGGTGGCATTTCCGCGCGCGGGTCACGCGTGCGGGGCGGCGTGACGATTGGCCAGATGAGGGTTCTGCCATGACACGTGCATCACATGCAGCCAGCAGCGATATTCGTCCGACGGGGATCGTTCACGAGAGCTTGCGCCGCGAGTTCGGCGATCAGACGACAGAGCGACGGCGTCGCGCGGATCGGCGTTTTCCGCATCGCCTGCCCTGCCAAGTGCGGGTCTACGACACCGCACAGCGCGAGTGGGTGACGCGCAGCGCGCAGATGGTGAACATCTCGGCGACGGGCCTAGCCGTGCAGGTCGGCATGGTCGTACCGATCGGCAGCCGCGTCGAGACCGTGATTCCGCGACCTGAGACCGAGGCTTGGCGTGTCAGCGGCACGGTCACGCGCACGCAACGCGTCCTGGCCGGAACATTCGAGATCGGCATTCGCGCCAGCAAGATCGAGGTACCGTCGGTGGAGTAGTTGCAGGCGTGTTGGGGGGCTTGGCCAAGCGGGGTGGCTGAAGCGGGGGCGTATTGGGTTGATCATCGTCACGTGTAACGCGAGCGGGGCCGGGGCCGCGACCAGCGGTATCGCCCGATGGTTAGGCCTGTCTCTCCTGATCAACGTCAATCCTGGTAGGCGGAGCAGTTGTTGTCGTGACGGATGGAGATTCGCGTCGCAACAGGCATTGATAGAGTAGCTGCAAGAGCGCCGCCAGCACCAGCACGGGCACCAGCAGTGTCATGCCGAAGTACAGTCCCGCATAGACGAGCCCCTGCGCTATTTGCACTTCGCCTGAACTTCTTGTGGCGGATGACGTTCCCGAGAGGATACTTACCTGCTCTCGCCAGCCGGCCATGTGAAGAGCGGCGTAGAAGGCGGTCAGCAAGACCGCAAGCACAAGCAGACTCGCGGGAGATAGCACCGCTGAGAACGACAGCTTCTTCACGGCGTATCTCCGGATTGCACCTGTTCCCACAGCGGGCCCAACACCGTCGCATAGAGAAGCACTGCGTCTCCCAATTCGTTGCTGGCGCAGTACTGTAATGCCCCCGCCTCCTCTCGCGGGAAGCCGGCAAAATCGAGTGTCGTGACTAGCTGCGCCAAGTACGCTTCGTCATCAAACGCACTCGCCCCGACCAGTGCCAGTCCGCTGGCCCCGGCACTGGCGTCCAGCCCTGGGATCGGAGGGCCGCTATCGACATCAGACGGTCCCACCCACGATGACGGCCACTCCCGCGCGTAACCGAAGCCGAGCAGTGTCTCGGACAACTCGTCTCGCGCCCGCCGGTACTGGTCCCGGGCTAAGTCCCGATCGACAAGTTGCAGCCCGTGGGCAACCATCCAGATCGTGGAACCCTCGGGGCCGTCGAGCGGTTGGCCGGTGCGCGTGAAACTGGACAGCATGAGCCCCGTCCGTGGGTCTGTCAGTTTGCTGTGGGCGACAGACAGCCACCGCCGTACGAAGCTCGCGTGGTCGGTTCCAACGGCGGTGTCGGCCATGCGCATGGCGGCCAGACCGTTGACGATATCGAACATCCAGCACTCGTCGGGGTAGCTCTCAACGGCTAGCACGGCGCTGGTTTCCATGCGGCGCTGCATCAGCTCGACTCGGTCGCGCAGCAACTGGTCATATTCCTCGTGACGCTCCAGAACGCATCGCGCTGCAAGCATGAGCGCGATCTGGCTGTCAACATGGTGGCTGCGAACTGGTGACTGCGTGAATGGTCGCGCGTGCGCGTAGGGCAGGAGAAAGTGGAAGTGGCCCTGCTGGCGCTCGGCCGCGAGCGTGTCGTCGATGATCCGATCGACGGTGGCGACATCGTCCGGCCGCCTATCCGGTTCGCGCAGCGACATGTTAACGAGAGAAAGTACCAGGTAGCTACGCGACATGAGGTCCCATTCAGGATTGTTTACCCGCAGCAGCGCCGTGGCGTCACTCCGGAGTTGCGGGTCGCGCCACAGCCGAATGTGACGCTGGGCGATTCTGGCGGCGCGCGGCGGGATTGCGTTGGCAGAGCGATAGTCCGTCGGGTTGCTCTGGAAGAAGACATGCACGAGCGGCAGCCATATCACCGTCGCCGCGATGAGACTCGCCATGCCGAGCCAGAATTGTCGCCAACCGCCTATGCCACCCCAGGCGCGGATTGTCATGGAACCTCACATCCTGTTCTGTCGCGCGGTTGTTCGGTCAGAAGCGCGGTAGTCCAAGCTCACGATCGATGATCCTGCCGAGAGAATCCCGGTACGTCAACGCCGGGACTGCGCTACGTCTGCCACCAGAACGAACATCTGCCATTGAGTGACGAAGCGTGCCTCGTCACATCGTAACCGCCCTTCGCGTTTGCTCACACGGGGCAAACGGGGCCTGTCCATGGCTCATTACGCCATATGTCTGCTGGGGTTCAAGGACCGTGTGGTTGTGATCGGCTGGCTGGCGGGGGCTAGTGGGTGCCGTTGCGTTCGTCTGTTCTGAGCACTTCCAGCGCCGCGGGGAAGGGGCGGAGGGCGCGTTCGAAGATGCCTAGTGAGAAGGCGATGGCCATGCCGTAGTTCGTCACCGGGACGCCGGCTTGGCGGCAGTGTTCGATGCGCGAGAGAACTTCGCGGCGGTTCTGGACGCAGGCGCCGCAGTGGACGACCAGCTTGTAGTCGCCGAGGTCGTCGGGGAAGTCGTGGCCCTGCACGTGCGTGAATTCGAGCTTGCCGCCGACGTATTGGGTCAGCCAGCGCGGGATTTTGACGCGGCCGATGTCGTCGACGATGGGGTGATGTGAGCACGCTTCGGCCATCAGCACGCGATCGCCGGGCCGCAGACGGCCGATTGTCAGGGCACCTTGCGTAAACGTGGTCAGGTCGCCCTTCAGGCGAGCGAACAGGATCGAGAAGGAGGTCAGCGGCACGTCCGGCGGCGTGTCGGCGGCGACCTTCAGGAAAGCCTGCGAGTCGGTCACGACGATCGCCGGCGGCCGCTTCAGGCGGTCGAGCGCCTCGCGGAGCTCGCGCTCCTTGACCACCATGCAGAAGCTGTCGTTGTCGAGCAGGTCGCGGATCGACTGCACCTGCGGCAGGATCAGCCGGCCCTTGGGGGCTTCCTTGTCGATCGGCACGACCAGCACGGCCATTTCGCCCGGCGGCACCAGGTCACCGAGAATCGGCGGGGCGTTCAGGTATTCGTCGGGCACCGTGCGGATTAGTGCTTCGCGCAGGTCGCCGACGCCGGTGCCGTCGGCGGCGACGGTCTCGACCACGGTCAGCTTGCGTTCGGCCAGCCTGGTGCGCAGATCGCCGGCGGGACGGGCGATGTCGCATTTGTTGAGGACGACGATCGCCGGCGTTTTGCGCTGCTGCAACTCCGCCAGCAGTGACTCCTCGAACGGGCCCCAGGCGCCGGCTTCACCGACCAGCAGGGCGACATCGGTTCGATCGATACTTCGTCGCGTGCGTTCGACGCGCTGGTCACCCAGCGCCCCGACGTCGTCGATCCCTGCCGTGTCGATGAACAGCACCGGTCCGATGGGCAGCAGTTCCATCGGCTTCTCGACGGGGTCGGTGGTGGTGCCGGCCACGTCCGAGACGATTGAGACGCTCTGACGCGTCAGGGCGTTGAGCAGCGAGGACTTGCCGACGTTACGCCGGCCGAAGATGCCGATGTGCAGCCGCAGGCCTTTGGGAGCCGTCTGGGTCATGGCCGCGGTCTCCGGGGCATGCCGAGACGCGTGACGGCCTCGGGCGTGATGAGCTCGTCGAACTGCTCGGCCGTCAGCAGGCCTAGTTCGATCGCCGTTTCGCGGATGGTGCGGCCGGTCTGACTGGCGGTTTGGGCGATGTGTTCGGCGTCGGCGTATCCGAGCACGGGTACTAGAGCCGTGACCGTCGCGGTGGTGGTTTCGATCTGGTGGCCGCAGCGCTCTTCGTTGGCCGTCAGGCCGGCGACGCAGTGTTCGCGCAGCATGCGGCAGGCATTGGTCAGCAGGTCGAGGCTGTTGAGCAAGCTGTCGGCGACCAGCGGCATGAAGGCGTTGAGTTCGAGATTGCCGAGTGAGCAGGCGCTGCTGAGGGCCTGGTCGTGGGCCATCACCGTCAAAGCGGCCTGCGAGACGGCCTCGGGAATGACCGGGTTGACCTTGGACGGCATAATCGACGAGCCGGCCTGTCGCGGCGGCAGGTTGATCTCCCCGAGCCCGGACTGCGGCCCGGAGGCCAGCAGTCGCAGGTCCGAGGATACCTTGAAGAGGTTCGTGGCGCAGGCCTTGAGGATGCCGCTGACCTCGACGAAAGCGTCGGCGTTCTGGGTGGCGTCGATGAGGTTCTCGGCGCGGGCCAGGCCGAAGCCGGTAAGGGCGCGGAGTTGATCGACGACGGTGAAGATATACTCGCGCGGCGCGCCGAGCCCGGTGCCAATCGCGGTTCCGCCGAGGTTCACGACGCGCAGGCGTTCCTCGCATTTGTGGACGCGCCAGCGATCGCGTGAGAACGCTTCGGCGAAAGCGCTCATGGTGCGTCCAAGCGTGGTGAGGACCGCGTCCTGTAGCTGCGTGCGGCCGACCTTGACGACGTCGGCGAGCTTTTTCTCTTGCTCCTGAAACGCCTCGGTGATTTCGACGAGAGCTTGTTCAAGCGAGCGAAGCTGGCGGATGGCCGCGAGGCGCAGGGCCGTCGGATAAGTGTCGTTGGTGGACTGGTGCAGGTTAATGTGAGCGTGCGGGTTGACGGTGTCATAGTCGCCGAGCGGGCGGCCGAGGATCTGAAGGGCGCGGTTAGCGAGCACCTCGTTGACATTCATGTTGGTCGAAGTGCCGGCACCACCCTGCAGAGCATCGACCAGGACGTGCTGATCGAGCTGCCCCTCGACCATTTCCTGGCAGGCCTGCTCGATCGGCACCGCCAGCTCGCCGGCGATGTATCCAAGCTGCCGGTTCGTGCGTACGCAGGTCAGCTTGACCAGTCCGTAGGCATGGACAAGCGCGCGGTGTACCAACCGATGGGAGAGCGGGAAGTTCTCCAGCGCGCGGACAGTGTGAATGCCGTGCAGCGCTGTCGCCGGCACTTGGCGTTGGCCGAGGAGATCGTGTTCGGTGCGGTACTGGCTCATGTCCTGCCGCTTGCTTGGCCCGTGTTTTCATGCTGTCTCAGAGAGCACTCACTACATAGTGTGACAAGGGTGGCACAGGCGTCTCGCCTGTGAATTTACCGGCATGACACCAGTTGCAATGACAGGCGAGACGCCTGTCCCACCCTGTGTAAGTGAGTTTTCTCTTGAGACATTACAAGCACATTAGAAGTATAGATCACGTTCGTCGTTTTCCGTTATACGTCGCAGCCGGTCGCGCAGGGCCGTCCGCAATTGCGGGTCGGCGACCTGCTCGACTTCGGCTGCGATGAGGCGCGTGCCAATGGCGCGCGTCCGAGGTGAGGCATAGTCAACCAGGTATTCCATCATGGTAGTCAATGCGTTAGGGGTGCAGTACCGCTTGATGAAACCTGGGATGGCGAACTCCATGAAGTGCTCGCCGGTGCGGCCCAGCCGATAGCAGGCCGTGCAGAAGCTCGGCAGATAGCCGTCTTCCATGAGTTCGCGCATCACGTCGTCCAGCGAACGGATATCGCCGAGCATGAACTGCTCGCGCTCCGTGCACTGCGCGTCGCCGGCCTCGGTGTAGCCGCCGAGCTCGATGCGGCTGCCGGCGTCGATCTGCGA
>JAFGRR010000113.1 GCA_016935035.1 Phycisphaerae bacterium
GCTCCGACCGCGGCACCTGAGGCACCAAGGACCAGGAGCAGCAGTGCACTACCGGTTTGTATCCGACCAGCCTTCATGCTCGTCAGCGCCGCAGCGCACGAACCGCCGCCACAGCCGCCCCGAGCGCTGGTGCGGCGCGCAACTGCGAAGCACACAGGAATCCGGGCCGCAGCTTGCGGCCATCGGCATCCAGACACGCCTCGGCAAGTTCGGCATCGTCAGAGCGCGCCAGCAACGTGGCGAGGCAATCGTCGAGCCGGTTGCTGAAGACATCGCGATACTGTCGGTCGGCGTAGATCTGACCGACACGCTGCCCGATGATGACGCGGTCGAGCACCGTGCCACGGTACGGGTGCTCCGGATTGAGTGCCATATAGGCCGTGCCGCGCTGCGACTCATCGGTCCGCCCATTCTTGACGGTCCACAGACGTTCGAAGATCAGTTCCGCCATTATCAACGCCGCACTGGCAAGCCAGCAGGATGCCACCGGATCGCCGCGCACTGCCGCTACCTCGGGATAGGCCTCGCGATTGTCTTCCTCATCAAGCTCTTGCGAGTCACCCACCTCCTGCTGCCGGCGTCGCGCGGCTTCCTCCGCCGCCTCGGCCCGTGCCGCGGCCGCCCGGACCACGTCACGGTCACACTGGTCGCCGGCGGCCACCCGCGTCAACTTGGCGCTACCGTTGGACTCGGTCACCGCGACCATCTCGGCGTACACGCGATTCAGCGACGTGGCCGACACCAGCTTCTCGAAAGTCGGCCCGAGCGTGCTCGGCATCTGCCAGCTCTTTTGGATCCAGGACTTGGCCAGATCAAACGGCACCAACTCGCCGCCCAGCTTCATCGCGTCGGCGATCCCCGTGCCGCAGCCGACGTAGTACGCGCTGAGAACGTCGCGAAACAGGCCGCTGCCGGCGTATTCCTCGCCGAGGCCACAGTAGTCGGCGTCACTGCCGAGGGCCGCGATTGGCGCAACCAGTTCCAGGCCGCCTTCTCGCAGCGTGTCCTCGAGCATGTCCAGGTAATCCGGCATGCGCGGCCCGTTGTTCATCGCGTCGATACCGCGCTGGTCGGCCGTCTTCAGGCCGGGCATGCCCTCGCCGATCGCCACACGCCGCGCGCCGCATTGCCGCGCCACGTCGATGATCGCCTCGGCGGCCGCCTGAATCCAGAGTTGCCCCTGGCTGACTTCGTCGTCAGTCAGCTTCACCGTGTCTTCCGACCGCTGCGTTAGCTGTTCCGCTATCGGCACGGGCTCGAACCCGCGCACGTGCCGATAGAAACGCGCCGCAGTTTCCGGCCGCAACGTGAACGAAGCGGCACGGGCCAGATCCTGGCATTGGGCAGCGTGGGCCTTGACTTCGGTCGCACCGCCGTCGACTCCGATTAGCAATACGCTGGCATCACTCATGAGACTGCTTTCCTGGATGGCCGCTCAGCGGCGCTGGCCGCCCTGGTTCAATGCGCGGCGACGTTGCAGCGCCTCCAAACGCATGTAGTCCTTGGCATCGTCGTTGCGATCAATCGTGATCTGGTCGATCGAATGATCGGTGCCGCCCGCATGCCGAATCACTTCGTAAATCGGATCCCACACGCGCCCTATCGTGTAACGCTCGCTTATGCGCAACACGAGGTCATAGTCCTCACCATAATTGCGGCAGCGCGGCGTGTCGTTCACGCCGAACCAGCCGGCGTCGGCGATCACCTTCACGTGCGCCGAACGCGGAGCGCCGGCACCGTTGATCCGCAGCAGATTGTTGCGCCCGTTGTCGGCGGTCCACTCGCCATGCGTGACGACCGGGATCTCCTCGTTCCGCCGCAACTGCCCGCTCTTGTCGTCAAGCGTCCACACTTCGTACGAACCGACAACCATGCCGATAGTCGGATCACTGTTGTAGACCGCCAACAGCTTCTCGACAGCATCGGGCTTGAGGCGGTCGTCGGAATCAAGCTGCACGTAGTACTTGCCGCGCGCCTGCGATATCCCGGTGTTGAGGCACAGCCCGAGGTTGTTGACGTCCACGACAATCAGGCGCACGGGCGGCGCCGCCGGATCGTAGAGATCGCCACCTTCCGTGTAGCGCCGCACGGCATCGGCGGTCGGATCCTCCGGGCCACCGTTGACGACCACGATCATCTCAACCTGCTTGACCGTCTGGGCCTGGACGCTCTCGATCGCGCGCCCGATGAACTCGGGTCGGCGATACACGGGTGTCACCACGCTGGCGATGCAGTCCTTGAAGCGTCGCTCTTCCTCAGCCGTGTACCCTACGGCTCCGACGTGCGCACCGGGTTCGAGACAGGCGCCAATCTGCTTCAGATGCTCGGTGCAGGCTCGTTCGGTCTCCAACTGGGCACTCTTGTCCGCCAGCAGATACGCGAAGACGTTGTGCCCCTCGGCGGGCGCGGCAACCGCGTATAGCGAGCCGGCAAAACGGTTCTGCACGTGCGCCACGCGCTGTCTGGCGCTCATGCGCAGCCGCATGTCGTACAGATCCGCCGCGTTGTACGTCTCATTGAACCCACCAGATTCACGCAGTGTCGCGATGTTCAGCAGGAACACGTTACCCAAATCGAGCGTGTCACGCAGTCGGCCGGCGTGCCAATCCAGCAGGTGAACGTCTTGCGGCTTGCCGGCCACCACGCGCTCATAGTCGGCGTAAACCAGATCGACGGAGGCCTCGCGCGTCGCTGACATGACCATCGTGCGCGCGGCTGAGCGCTTCAGTGTTACCTGCACTTGGTCGTTGACTATTAGCAGTAGATGGTCGCCAGTGGCGGCTCGTAGCGCCGCGTTGCACATCGCCGCCCTGTTCGCGTAACTGCCGGGCAGGTGCCGCAGCAGAGTAGCTTCGATGCTGCTGGGAACAAAATCAGGCGTGGCGGCCAAGCCGCGTCCATCCACCACGATGACTTCGGCCAATGGATAGTCCTGGCCGAGCGCCGACAGCAGACTGTCCGTAAAACCAGCCAAGTCATACGGCATCTTCTCGGCCAGCAGGAGGACGGCCGATACCTTAGCGCCACCGAACGTACTGAGTGTGCTATCGCTTTGCATGCGGTTCCTTGTTGGTGCAACACGTCACATAAGGGCAACACGCGGCTGACCGCGCGGCCAGGAGTTTCGGTTTGCCATTCACGCGTGAACTGGCGATCATGGCATCATGAGCGACACCGCAATCAGACTGGCGCAACCCGCCGACTTGCCCGCCATATACGAACTGGCCCGCGGCACGCTGGTGCACGACGCGTTCAGCCCAGCGCTGCTGGCCGAGAAGCTCTTCGAGCCGCGCCGCCCGGAGGAGTATACCTGGAACGTGCACGTGGCTGAACACGCCGGCCGCACGATCGGCTTCATGCAAAGCGTAACGCGGGCTGGCGCCGGGAAGGGTTGGATCGGCCTCTTCGCGATCACGGAAAACGCGCGACGCCGCGGCATCGCCACGGCTCTTCTGGAGCACGTCCGCCAGAGTTGGCCGGCGGAAATCGCCGAGGTCGAGGTCCTGGCCATTCCGGGCAACTACTTCACGCCGGGGCTCGATCCGCGCTACACGGAAGCCCTGTGTTTTCTGGAACGGCGCGGTTTTGAGCGGTTCCGCGATTGCGTGAATCTCACTGCCGACCTGTCGCGCGAGTTTGACACAAGCGCCGAATTGCGCCGTCTGGCGGACGCCGGCGTCCAGATGCGCCGCGCGTGCAAGGAGGACGGCACGCTGCTGGACGCGTTCTTCGCCGAGCAGTTCGGCGTGGACTGGCGCTTCGAGGTTTCGCTGGCCATGCGCAACAACCCGCCGGGCCTGCACCTCGCGCTGCGCGACGAGCGTCTGATTGCATTCAGCGCGCACTCGTCGCAGAACCGCGAGTGGGGCTTTTTCGGGCCGATGGGCACGACGCCCGTGGCACGCGGCCCGGGCATCGGACGCGTACTGCTGTGGCACTGCCTGAACGACTTGCGGGCCGCCGGTCATCGGACGGCCGTGATTCCGTGGGTTGGCCCGATCGCGTTCTACCAGCAATGGGCCAGTTGCCGCGTGGAGCGTGTCTTCTGGCGTTATCGGATGATGCGCGGCACGCCGGACGCCAACTGACACAGGTGTCGGCCGCGCTACGGCGCCGCACGCGCGCTCAGCCCCCGCATGTTTGGCAACAACTCCGATCACTACTGCACATCGCCGCCCCCGCGGTAGCGGCGTCCGCCTAGCTCAGGTGCTTGGCGATGAACTCGGCCGCTTCACTGACCGTCTGCACCGCGAGCGCCTGTTCCTGGTCCATTTCGATGTCGAACTCGGCCTCGAAACCCAGCACGAGTTCGACGCTCTGACTGGACTCGGCCCCAAGGTCAAAGATGAAGTTCGAGCCGGGCTCGATCTCGCTGGGATCCAAGCCCAATACCCGTCCGGTGACCTTGGCCACACGTTCCAGAACTGCCTTGTCCGCCATAATCTAAACCTCCGAGCGCCGCTTCGGGCGGCGTCTTGTTGTCTAATCCGCCTTCACACCATTCTTCTGTAGCCGAATCCTGATGTCGGCCACGTGGCAGCCCTGTCCCGCCGGATGCACGATCAGCGGGTTGATATCGAGTTCCGCGATGCGCGGGAAATCATTGGCCAGTTGCGAGAGACGCTTGAGCGCATCTTCGATCGCGGCCAAGTCGCTCGGCTCCTCGCCACGCAGACCCTGCAAAACCGATGACGTGCGCAGCTCGCGCACCATCTTGCTCGCCGCGCTTTCGCGGATCGGCACGATGCGGAAAGTCACGTCCTTGAAGGCCTCGACGTAGATGCCGCCCAGGCCGAACATCAACATGTGGCCGAACACCGGGTCGCGGTTAACGCCGAGGATGACCTCTTTGCCAACCGGGATCATCCGCCGCACCATGATGCCGGTGAGGTCCTCAGCCGTAATATGCTTGAGCAGATGGTCGCGCATGCCGCAGTAGGCCTCGCGGACCTCGCCCGCACTGCCGAGATTCAGGATCACACCCTTCACTTCGACCTTGTGCAGGATCTTCGGTGACACGACGCGCAGCACAACCGGGTAACCGATGCGGTCCGCGATCGCGACGGCCTCGTCGGCCGACTGCGCCAGGGCGTGCTCAACGACCGGGAAGCCGTACGCGTCCAGTACCTTCAGCGCCTCGGCCTCGCTCAGATATCCATCTGGGGCGGCATCAATCACGGCCGCTGCCCGTTTGTGATCGACCGGGTAAATCTGGACTTCGGTGCGCTCGCGGTCGAGCCACTGGCGATACCAGGCCGCGTTCCACATCGCATCCGAGGCCCACTCCGGCAGGATGTAATGAGGGATGCGATGCTGCTGGAGAATCTCGATGCCCGGCGCGACGTCCTTCGAGCCCATGAACGAGCACAGCAGCGTCTTGCCCGAATTCGCGTAGCGGTCCTTGATGTCGCAGATCGTGCGGGCGATCGCGTTGATGTTCGTCATGGATTGCGGCGTGAGAATCACCAGCACCTGCGAGACGTTCTTGTCCTCGAAGACAGCTTCAAGGGCAGCGGCGTAACGGTCCTCGCGCGCGTCGCCGATCACGTCGATCGGGTTTTTCATGTTGGCAGCCGCCGGCAACGCCTTCTTCAGCTTGGCCGTCGTGGCGGGCTCGAAACTCGCGAGCTTGAGGCCCTGTCCTACGGCGGCGTCAGTCGCCATCACGCCCGGGCCGCCCGCATTGGTGACTATCGCGATGCGTTCGTCTCGTGGCAGAGGCTGATCGGCGAGGAGCTGCGCTGTGTTGAACATCTCCTCGATCGAGGCACAACGGATGATGCCGGACTGCTCAAACACCCCATCGCACACCTCGGCACTCGCGGCCAACGCGCCGGTGTGCGACTGTGCCGCCGCCGCCCCCGCCGCCGTCCGTCCACCCTTGATCGCCAAAATCGGCTTGGGATTGGCCTGATTGCCGGCGATCTCGCGGGCGGCCTTCATCAAGGCCCGACCGCGCGTGATTTCCTCGAGGTATATGAGAATCACCGAGGTCTTGGGGTCGTTGGCGAGGTAGTACAGCAAATCGACCTCACCCACATCAGCCTTGTTACCCAGGCTGACGAACTTCGAGAAGCCGATGTTCTTGCCGGCAGCGTAGTCCAGCACCGCCGTGCAGAGCGCGCCGCTCTGTGAAAGAAATGAGATGCGGCCCTCGGCCGGCATGGCGCGAGCGAAGCTGGCGTTCAGTCGGACGTCCGACTCGGTGTTGATCACTCCCAGGCAGTTCGGGCCGATCAAACGCATGCCGCCCTCGCGGGCGATGGCCTTGATCCGCTCCTCGCGAACCTTGCCGGCCTCGCCGACCTCGCGGAAACCCGCCGAGATGATGATCCCCGCCTTGATGCCCTTCTCGACGCATTGCGTCAATGCTCTCTCACACACGGCGCCGGGAAAGACCAGGATAGCCAGGTCGACCGGGTCGGGAATGTCAATCACATAGTCGTAGGCCCGCACGCCGGCGATGTGCTTCTTGCGCGGAGCGACCGGATACACCACACCGTTGAACCGGCTGCTCAGCAGGTTCACGAAGATGTCGTGCGGCACGGTGCCGGGGGTGTTGGTCACACCGAGGACGGCGATCGAACTCGGCCGGAAGATCGCATCCAAGCCATTGTGAACGCTATCGTCGCGCGGCGTGGTTTCGGTCGCGATATGGGTTGTCGTCATGGACATGCTGCTGTCCCGTCTTGTGCAAGGCGTGGCCACCGGACCACTGATTAGCCCACGTTATGAAGACGACTCACAAACACGGCGCCGCGCGTGGGTTTCACGGAGCCGTCGGCCACTAGTAACGATCAGCGCGCGGCTAGCGCCTTGCGCGCTCGCCGCACATATGCCCCGCGATCCTCGGCCGTCAGCTCAAACACGTGCCGCAGCAGTTGCTCGTCCGCATCGGTCATGGCGCGCTTGCGGCGAGACATGGCGGTGCGCGCGGTCGCGATCAGCGGATTGAGGCCGAAGCCCTTCCCGATCGCGCCGTTGAGGACCCAGGCATAGGGTGGAATGTACTTGGGCAACGGCGCGCCGGTCGCGACGAGGATCGACATCGTTCCGACGATCGACCCGGTGTTGAGCAGGGTGCCGATGCTGGTCTTGACGTGGTCGCCGATGAAGCTGCCGACCTTGGTCGAGCCCGTGTCGAGCGTCTTGTGGTTCATCATGACGCTGACCGTGCTGTAGTCGTTCTTGAGATCGCTGTTGGTCGTGAGGGCGCCGAGGTTGACCCACTCGCCGACATAGGCGTGCCCGAGGAAGCCGTCGTGGTACTTGTTAGAGTACCCGTGGATGATGCTCTCCTCGACCTCGCCGCCGACCCGGCACATCGGGCCGATGCTGCATCCTTCGCGAATCTTGGCACCAAGCAGGATTGAGCCCGGGCCGACATAACAGGGGCCTTCGATGCGCGTAAACGGATGCACCTCGCAACCGGCCTCGATTGTCACCGGGCCGTTGCGCGTGTCGATGCAGGCGAAGGGGTGAATCTCGGCGCCTTTGCCGACGTACAGACGCTCGCGCGGCCCAAAGACCACGGCGTTTTCGTGCATGTCGCCTTCTATGCCGCGACGACCGGCAGCCTCGAAGTCCGCCGTCAGCTCGGCCGGATTCGCCAGCATGACGTCCCAGATATACTCGAACCACTGGCCGTCGAACTCGGCGCGATCGGCCTCTTGAGCGAGAGCGGCGAGACCGGCGTAGTCACGTACGCCGGTCACGTTATCCGCCGTTCGCCAAGCCGCGAGCTGCTCACCCTTCCAGAGAGCGATCCGGTTGGTTGGCGGCTTCCAGCCGGAACCGCAGACGCGGGCATTGACGAACAAAACATCCTCACTACTGCTGAGCTGCGAGAGATCGTTGATCGCGGTCTTGTCCCACCGCTGAGCCACGGTCGGCGTCAGGTAGTCGCGTGTCAGCAGGGCGCTGGGCTGGACACCCGCGGCCCGGCTGAGCTTCTCGGCCAGCGTGACGGCGCCGCTCTTGAGCTCGAACACACCGCGCACCCAAGCCAAGGGTAGGAAGTTCCCGAACTGATCGTCTTCGAAGACCACGAGTTTCATTAGCTATTCTCCGACACCGCTCCAGCCACGACGGCCGGTATGCCACTCACGATGAGGCAACCACACCACGCGGGTTGGCCCAGAAACGCTGGCAAACCTCGGCGGCGCCTCCGACCGCCCGGTCGTGCGTGAGAACCTCACCCTTGACGACATGAAGGTCACGTTTGTCCCAATCCAGCACGGTACGTTGCAGAGCCGCGTGGAC
>JAFGRR010000114.1 GCA_016935035.1 Phycisphaerae bacterium
AGCATCCACTGGTTGGCGAACTGCTCGGCGCATTGCTTGTATTGCAGTTGATAATCGGTGTCCGGTTCGGCCTCGTTGGCGTCGCCGGTCGATTCGGGCGGCGTCTTGCGCAGCTCGCGTTCGAGCCGTGTCCACCAGCGTTCGTCGCCGGCCGATGCCATGGCCCGGTCCACCCACGGCTGCGCGTCGAGCATCGCCAGCAGCAGCAGCGTGGTGGCCTCACGCACCGACGGCGGGACGGCGTCCATCTCGTCGGGCGACACACGCCGCGCGCCGCAGCGCCGCAGGGCCTCGGCGAAGGCCCCATCGGACTTGGCCGTCTCGCGCAGCCGGGCGAGCGGATCGCCGACCAGCCCGCGCCGCACCGTACGCCCGGTGAAGCGTGAGAGCGTGGAGAGCGAATCCACCGGCTTATCGACGCCGGAGTTGGCGAGCAGTTGTGCGATCACGCCCGCCATCGCATCAGCCCGCAACGGCTCGGTCATCAGTAGTTGCGACATCGGCGAGCGCGGCCGTGTGCCGACCATGAGCGCTAGGTCGGTCTCATGGATCCCTACCTCGCGCGGCTCAACACCCACGCTGCGCAGCAGGTCATCAATCGTCGGCGATTGAGCCAGGCACAAAACCGGCATGAACAGAAGGATCGCAATGCCGAGCCCGGCCTGCAACACGCCCCCCCTTCGTCGCTTTGTCGCTCCGTCGCTTCGTCGCTTTGCCAAGCTCACTCCCCAATCTCCGCCAGGTTGCGATCGACCGCTGCCAACTTGTCCTTCAAATCGCCGAGCCGCTCGCGTTCGCTTTCGACGACCTCGGGCGGCGCCTTGGCGATGAAGCCCTCGTTGTTGAGCTTGCCCTCGAGCCGCGTTATGTGCGAGGCCAGTTCGTCGCGTTCCTTGCGCAGCCGCTTGCGCTCGAGGCCCAGGTCCGCCAGGCCCGACAGCGACACGTAGACCTCGATGCCGGACAGCACGACGCTGGCTGCCTCCGGCGGTTTCGCCGCGTCGGGGCCGATCTCGACTTCGTCGCACTGGCCGAGTCGCAAAATGACGGCCTCGCGCGCCTGCAAGCTGGCGGCCAGCTCGGGCTCCGCACGCAGTACCGCCTTCGGCAGCGTCTTGAGCACCGTTTCCTTGGCGCCGGCACGGATGCCGTTCACACGGTTGCGGATATCACGCAGGGCACGAATCACGTCGCGCAGCACGTCAACTTCATGCTCGATGGCTTCGTCGCGGGTGTATGCGCCGCTGTCGGGCCATGACGTGACGATCAGTGCGTCGCACGGCGTCTCGATCGTCGTCAGCCCGCGTCGCGGAGCGGCCTCGTTCAGCCGCTGCCAGATGGCCTCGGTCACGAACGGTGCGATCGGGTGCAGCAGCCGCAGCAGTTGGTCGAGCACCCAGACCAGCACCTGCCGGGCGACGTTGGCCGACTCGTCCGTGTGCGTGACGAGGTTGTCGTTTTCGTCGCGGCCGAACAGCCGCGGCTTGACCAGCTCGATGTACCAGTCGCAGAAGTCGCTCCAGAACAGCGTGTAAAGCGTGTTGGTCGCGTCGCTGAACTGGTAGTAATCAAGCCGCCGGTCGATATCCGCGATGGCCGCGCCCAGCCGTGAGAGAATCCAGCGGTCCTCAAGCTCCAGGTCTTCCGGCCGGAGCGGCTTCGGCTCATAGGCTTCGAGGTTGCCCATCACGAAGCCGGTCGCCGCCTGATAGAGCTTGTTGCAGAAGTTGCGGCCGAGTTCGAAGCGCTCGGAGGTGTTGATGCTGCGGCCATCGTCGGTCTTGAGGGCCTTGACCGGAATGCGGATGTCCTGCGTCTCGCCGGCGAGTTGGGCCAACGTGAAGCGCATGGCGTCGGTGCCGTACATCTCGATCAGGTCGAGCGGATCAACGCCATTGCCGGCCGACTTGCTCATACGCCGGCCCTTGCCGTCCTGAATGACCGAATGGATGTAGACATGCGGGAAGGGCACCTTGCCGAGGTTGTACAGTCCGGTCATGACCATCCGCGCCACCCACAGACTGATGATGTCGCGGGCGGTACACAGGACGTTCGACGGATAGAAGTACTTCACATCCGCGTTATCATCCGGCCAGCCGAACGTGCTATGCGGCCAGAGGGCGGAGCTGAACCAGGTGTCGAGGACGTCGGGGTCTTGAACGAACCCATCGGCTTCCAGGGCTTCGACAATCTCCGGGCGGTTGGGCTTAACGCAGACAAACAGGTATACCGTCTGGTCACTATCACACGGCCATATATGTACGTGAGTGGCCTCTCGCTGCTCATCTGTGAGTTTGAGGCCGTCGAAATCTTTGAGCTGGATCTTTGCCCAGTTGTATGAGTCTGTTGACGAGCCCCCTTGCGGTGGTTGCTGAACCCCTCCACCCTTCGGCCAGAAGGCGCGTCCCCAGATCGGAATCCGGTGTCCCCACCAAAGCTGTCGGCTGATGCACCAGTCGCGTTTCTCGCCCAGCCAGTCGAGGTACGTCTTCGTGTAGCGCTCGGGGAAGAACTTCACGCGGCCGTCGCGCACCGCCTTCAGGGCCGGCTCGGCCAGCTTGTTGATGTTGACGAACCACTGCTCGCTGAGCATCGGCTCGATCGGCGTCTTGCTGCGATCGCTGTGGCCGACCTCGTTCTGGTACGGCTCGATCTTCTCCAGCAGACCCAGCTTGTCGAGGTCCTTCACGACCTTGTCGCGCGCCGTGTAGCGGTCCATGCCCTCGTACGCGCCGCCGTTGTCGTTGATCCGGCCGTCGAGCGTCAGGATGTTGATCATCGCCAGCTTGTGGCGCTGGCCGCAGGCATAGTCGTTCGGATCATGCGCTGGCGTGACCTTGACGCAGCCGGTGCCGAACTC
>JAFGRR010000115.1 GCA_016935035.1 Phycisphaerae bacterium
CGCCAAACGAGGCCACCAGATCACGAGGTGTGCCCACCATCACCTCGCCGCATCGCCGAGGCCGTTTCACCGCCGCCGGGTCTTGCTCCGGTAACGACGCCAAGCGGCCCAGCGCCCAGTGCGCGCCGCAGCTGCACACCCGCCCGCTCGTCACCTACGTCAGGGCCCGGTACACCTCAGCCACCCGCCCCTCCAGCTGCTCGACGTTGGCGGCCAGCGCGGCGATGTCGGGGTTTCCTCGCATCCTGCCGTTCTCCTGGCCGTGCAGCGCAGCGATGTCACGCGAGGATTCGCCCAGCCAGCCAGTATTTCAAGATCAGCCCGTCACGCTGCGCGTCGCGTGCGTGCACCGAAAACACCTTCTGCACAAAGAATCCAGCCCCGGTTCGAGGGCATCGGTTTGTTTACTTTGGTGGTGAACACTCCGCCCGGTCGAACCCCGCGCGAGCTAGCCAACATTCGCCAGTTCAGACCCGAAATCCGATGCCCATCAGGACTAGCCGGAATCTCTTTTTCGCGTTTACTTTGTCGCGGGGGTAGAACGCCGGATCCGGGCAGATCGGGGCGTCGCAGCCGGGAGCACTTCGAACCCCAATACCCGCTTCGAGCGCCGACCGCGATGCGCGTCACACCGCAGCAGACGCCATACCCATCAGATCGCCGCGGAAGGCCTTGGCGAGGACGGCCTGCGCGCTGCGCTCGACACCGCGGCTGGCAGCGTCCACGCGTGCAAGTAGCGAGTCAGCCGTTGTCACCAGCAGCGATGCGACTCGCACGATCTCACGTTGCTCGGCAATCGGCGGGACTGGCAGTGGCAGCTTCCGCAAGTCCTCGATGTTCACACCGGTGTAGGCGACGCCCTTTGCCACTCCACTGAGCCACCGCTGACTGTGCATGCTGCCGATACTGAGCATGCAGTATTCGGCGTCGAGACGTTGAGACAGCGGGATGACCGCCACTTCCCGCGAGACGTTCCACCCCGCCATCTCGGGCGGTGCGACTGCTACACCGCCGAGCGTGCCGCGGACGGTGACCAGAATCTCACCCCCCCGAAGGTACGTGCGCTTGTAGTTGTCAGCGATTTCATGACTGATTCGCTTGACGTTTGAACCATCGATGCGCAGCCATCGGACATCGCTGGACCTCAAGGTCGGCACTCCGTCCTCAATCGGCGGTCCGAGTTTGATGACGCCGTAGGTGATTATCCGATCTGGTTCACACATCGACCCCGGAGACGACCATGCCCAGGATGCAGGAATCTCTCGCATATCGTCTGTCACCGTTGAGAGTTCGTCTTTGAAGCGCCGGCCGAGGTGTGTGCGACGTTCCTCGGTTACTTGCTCTATGAGCTGCCCACCCGTCCCAACCGCATGTTGGGCTCGCCAGTCCGCGGTGAGCCGCCCCGAACAGGCTGCGGCTAGGACGGCTTGACGGAAGCGTTCGATGGCCCGCTGAGCAGCTGAAAGGTGATCCAAAGCCCTCACCCGCTGAGAAGCAACTGCATCAATCGCGCCCACGAGCGTGTCTTGTACTTGGCGCGGCGCCAGTACGACAGGAATGGTGTTCATAGAGCCCTGAGTGAGCTTGTCTCTAGTGCTGCCCCCTACTCGGTCCGTGAAGTCAAACGAATCCAAATAGTGTTTGATGTACCGATTACTTGTCACCTCCGGACGGGCACGGAGAACGTGCGCATGGTTGTTAATCCAGCTCTTGCCATCAATGACGTACGCGATTGACTTGGACTTGTCTAGAAAGGGCGCGCCGTCTTCGCCGAGCAGGACCAACTCTTCATCAAATAGGTAGCCGTCAATCCAGCCGACCTGACCAGTGGCCCCGTAGTACGGGACAGCTCCAGGCCTGGCGGCACGTTCGCTTGCGTTGACCGGCTTGCGACGGCTGTCCAAGACATCGACGCATTGCGCTAGAGGTGCAATTGTCCATCCATCAGGCGCGACGACATCGTCAGACATCGGTTACTCCATTGCCTTCGAGAAGGCGCTGGATGTCGGCAAGGCCGTCCAACGCCAGTTGTAGCTCCTCCATTGCCTCTGTGATCAGTTCCTCTGGTTCGGGAAGGTCGTCTGGGTCATCGAGTTCCTCATCACGTATCCACTTGAAAGCATCGAGTTTGTAATGCTTCAACTTGATTTCGTCAAGGGTGAAAGTCCTCCAACGACCTTCGGTCGAATCGCATTCTGAGCGGTTGCTTAGCCCGTTGGGGTCGACGCCATAGCACTTCTCGAACTCGGCGAAGTGCTTAGGGGTGAGTGGTCGGCTCTTCTTAGTGATCTTCGGGACGTTTGCGCGGGCGTCGTAAATCCAGGTGCTTGCAGTCGGCCGTCCTTTAGTAAAGAAGATGACGTTCGTCTTCGTGCCCTCGCTGTACGGGCTGAACGTTCCTCGCGGGCAACGCAACACGGTGTGGAGGTCACAGTCCTCCATGAGGACATGGAATACCTCGCCGGCCTGCTGCGCGAAGAGCACGTTGTCAGGCACTACGACGGCGGCTCGCCCGCCCGGCTTTAGGATGGTCAAGACGTGCTGGATGAAGTTGAGCTGCTTATTGCTCGTTTGAACGACGAAGTCTTCTCGTTCGGGCGCCTGGTTCGCACCCTTGGTCCCAAACGGTGGATTGGTTAGCACGACGTCGTAGCGCAGGCTCGAGGGGACTTCATAGATCGAGTCGGTTAATGAGATATGTGGCTCGACTTGGTGGAGATACAGATTCATCAGCGCAAGCCGCCGCGGCCGCGCTACAAGCTCCTGGCCGAAGTAGGTCTTCGTCTTGATACGGCGCGCGGTCTCGCGGTCGAGCGCGCCACCGGCAGTCTGTTGCTTGAGCCATTCATACGCGGCGACGAGGAATCCGCCCGTGCCGCAGGCCGGGTCGTCGATCGTAAAATCCTTGCTGGCGCGTGGATCTGGCTTGATGCAACGCACCATGCTCTGGATGAGCGGCCGGGGCGTGAAGTACTGACCGGCCCCCTTTTTGCCCTCGCTCGCAGCTTTTTCAAGCAGCCCCTCAAAAGCTGCGGCTTTGATATCGGTATCGAGTGACGTCCAATCGGTTTCGCTGATGACAACCATGAGCTTCTGAAGGTTGACAGGGTTGGCGAACCGACTCTGGGACCCGCTGAAGATGTCGCCGAGGATTCCACGCTCCTTGCCGAGGACGCGCAACGCCTCCACGTAGGTATCAAGCAGTTCAGTGCCGCTCTGCTTACGCAGGTACGGCCAATCTGTCTGTGGCGGTAGCTCGATGGCGCGCTCGTCGGCCATTTTGATGAACAGCAGGTAGGTCAGCTGTTCGATGTAGTCGCCGTAGTCGATTCCGTCGTGACGGAGGACGTGACAGAAGCCCCAGAGCTTTCCTACAACGTCGGTCATGCGGCAACGAGCTCCTCATTCAGTTGGTCGAGCAAATCAGCGAGCTGCCCGTCGAAGGTTCGGTTGGCACGGCCCCAGCCACCGCGATCGGCGAGCACAGGGATGTCTTTGAAGTCTTGTGGTTCGATCGACAGGTTCTGGACCATGTGCTGGCGGATGTGCTCCATCCACTTAGCCTGTTCGTCGGTGAACTGGCGGCCAGCGGTGACCCGTGCGATCGCGGCGTCGACGCGTTCCTCCGCCGTGAACAGCGGTGCGGTCTCGGTGGCGGCGCGCTTTACCATCGAGATGATGTCTACCAATGCCTTGTGGTGCGCGACTTGGAACGCTCGTTGAAGGTTGGCCTCCGTGAAGTGTTCCGTTGACTGCACTAGTTTTTCGCGCAGCTCGCGTAGTGGCTCGGCGCCCCACTCCTGAGGGCGGGACAGCAAGATGGTGATCGCGCTGATCTCCTCGGCGTGCTGCTC
>JAFGRR010000116.1 GCA_016935035.1 Phycisphaerae bacterium
CAATGATGTTCCGGATTGATCGTCATGACCACGCTTACACCAAGGCTTGCGCTGACACACGACGCGAAATCGAGCGGCGACCGGGATGCCGGCGGCGGACATATGCTTGACCGGCTGGCCGCGATCTGGCTGCTGGGCTGCGTCGATTTGCGCATGAGCATACTGGCCGTCCGCTATGACCTGCTGGACGCCTACAGCGAACACAATCCGCTGGCGGCCCTGATGCTGTCGATGGGCGTCTGGGCCCTGGTGCTCTATAAGATTCTGCTGAGCGTCGGCGGCTCGGTGGCATTAGTCGCCTACCGGCATCAAAAGCTTGCCCGGCACGCCGCCGTCTGGCTGCTGCTGGCGTACGCGCTTGTGACGCTGAAATGGGCGTACTTCTACGGCATATGCGTGCCGTTTCGCGAACGTGCGCCGCACTTTGGTTGTTTCTGCGCAGCGGTGTCGGAGATGTGGTGCCTGCTGTTGGTCGCGATCGTCGGGTTGTCCATGGTGACATTGGCCCGCATGCGCGGTGACCGGGCAGCTACTATCCGCGTCGCCAAAAGACGCAAGCGCTGGCCATTTCGATCGAGGACTAGCGCCTGCGTGGCACTGGCGTTTCTGCTGATGCCGCTGTCCTGTTTTCCCGACCATCCGCGACAAGCACGGGGCCCTGAGCAATCCGACGGGACCGTCGACGCCCGCGAGTGCTGGATCAGCGACGGCAGGTTGTGGCGTATGAACACCGACGAGAGCGACAGAACTCGTTCGCCCGCCGGCTTGGCCGGAGAACCTAGCCGCGCGCCGCTCGATCGGAGCATCGCTGCCGTGCTGCCCGACATCGTCGTACCGCGGGCGGATGCATCTTGCCCACAGCCGTGATGTGCGGCAAGGCCGACCTGATGTGTCGCAGCAGACGGCGCGGCGTGAGAATCGCTGGACCGGGACGCCATCCGCCCAGGCGCTTGTTGTGCGCGCGGCCGGGTCCTGACGCGCGCAGCCGCGCGTCAGGACCCGTTCTCACTCTCTCTCTCGAATCAGTTGTCAGCCGCTATCAGCGCCACGTCGCTATTCGGGGCCGGCGAAGAACAAGTTCAATACGGCAAAGTCATCCATATCGACGTCGTTGTCACCGCCCACGTCTGAGCACTCGCAACCCGCGACCACACCGCCTCCATCGCCACTGAAGCAACGCTGGAACCCGGCGAAGTCCACCAGATCAAGGTCGTCATCTCCGTCACACGACTGCGGGACCGGCGTGAACAGCAGGTTGTCGATGACCAGTGAATCGTTGCCGCCCCAGGTGAACATGCCGTTCTCCATCGACAGCGTCACCGCAAAGGCGTCCATTCCGACCAGCGAGCCCGGCACCGGACCGACCACCGTCTCGAAGTCCTCCGACAACACCGACCCGCTCGAATCGCTGACCGACACGTTGTCGAAGTACACCGTGGCTCCGGTGCCCCAAGTCGGTGTGCGATACCCGAACACAATGATGGTCGCGATATAGGATGGAGAGTTGACATCGAAGCCGCTTTCCGCGGTGAAGTTGTTCAACGTTCCACCCAGCGTATGGAAAGTGCCATCGACCGCCGAGCTGTCCCACGAAATCCTCTTGCCGTTTTCGTCCTCGAGTCGCAGCGTGATCATGCCCGCCGACTCACCCTCGGCCGCGCTCCAAACGCCCTTGCAGTCGGCCATGAACGACACTTGGCCGAGATTGGACAGGTTGAGCTCGAGCCCAGGCCAGGCCACACCAGCCCAGTACCAGCCGGGCGGCGACTGGATACCTGTCACGGTGAACTTGCCGCCGCCACTGCCGCCTACGCCACCTGTGGGGACGCCTTCGGCCGATGCGGTCTCGATCGAGGAACCCCAGCCGAAACCAGCGAAGGCTGTCTCCCCTTCGATTCCGACATCCCAGCTATAGATGTTCGAACCCCATTCGGGGTAGAACTGGCCGCCCTCCGGTGGCCAGGTGGACTCGCCATCCGTCAGCAGTCCGCCCACGGACTGGAAGCTGCCGTCAGCCGTGCCCTCGAAGGTGACCCGGCCTCCTTCCTTCAGCTTCGGCGTCGGGGACGGTGACAGGTAAACGTCGTCAATCGTCAGAACGCCACCCCAGTTGCCGTACGACGTGAAGGGCGGCCCCTCACCGATGAACATGATGGACACGTTGTAGTCCAGGCTCGTATCGATGTCGAACACGCCGTTGCTTCCGTCCGCGAAACCGCTGATGCTGTAGCCGGACAGCGGGCCGCCGATCGTCTGCCAGGTGCCGTCATACACTTCGTCGAACCCGATCCAGTCGCCCTCCGGGTCTGCAATCCTCAGGACATACGTGGCCGGATACTGCAGCCACGACGAAGTCCACGTGCCCTTGGCCCTGGCGGTCAGCGTCACATTGGCCAGATTCGTGGATCCCAGAGCCTGGTCGCGCCAGATGGCGCCGGCATACCAGTAGCCGTTTTCCTCAGGCCAGACGTCCAGCACTTCGATCTGCATGCAGCTTCCGTCGTCACCGTAGCCACCCGCAGTCAACCCACGCACCCACACGCCGCCCGTGGCCGTTACGACGGCGTCTACCGTGCCGAAGAACGCCTCCTCGTTTTCGATCTCGTCGCTCCAGTCCACGACGGTGCCCTCGGTGTCATCCGGGCCGGCAACCTCAACCTCGCTATCAGCGCTGATGGCCGCGAAGTCCTCGTCCAGGTTGGGTATCGCGATGTAGCCCTGGAGGCACAGTCCGTACTTTCCACCGACGACGTTACCCAGCACGTCGGCATTGAGCATCAGGAAACGTGGGTCAATCACGTTGGTTGCGGGCAGGTTCCAGACCAATGCCCCGGTGTAATTGCTGCCATCGGGCCGGTCATTGGTGAGCACCAGGTTGTCAACCGTCAGCGACCCACCGGTTCCCCACGTCGGGCTCCGATCGGGATCGAAAATCACGGCCACCTTGTATGTCTCGCAGTCCATGTCGAACACACCGCTGGCGGGCACATCCGCCGAGTTTTTCTCGATCGCCTGATCCAGCGTGTCGCCAACAGTCTGCCACGTCCCGTCCGCCGCGACCGGCGACTCAAAAACCAGCCGGTCGCCATCACTGTCTTCGATACGCAGTTGGTAATGGCCATATATCTCACCCGCTCCCGTGTTGGCGTCGCCCTTCACGTCGGCGGTCAGGCTGTAGTCGCTGAGGTCAAACGCCGGCGGCCCCGAAATCACCTCGAACGAGGCCGAGTCGAAGAAGACCGCCCCACCCTCGGCCGCCGGATGAACCAGCTGCAGAATCGCTTTCACCGTCAGCGTGCCCGCCGGTGCCGTGAGCTGAATCGGCGTATTGTCGATCCAGGTGTTCAGCGGCGAGGAGCCGTTGAGCACGGTGGCGGCAGTTGTTGAAATGGGCTCGAGGTTAACACCATCATAGAATTCGATCCGCATCTCGGCATAGTTGGAAGTGCCGTCGATCCCATCGGCCGTCTGGTGCTCAGTCCAGCAATCCAGTTGCCAGGTCTGCCCTTCCTCGGCGCGCAGGGTCTGCGATACGCCGGCTGTGTTGGTTCCGGGTGCCCAGCCCCAGACCTTCAGGTGTTGCGAGCCCGCCTGGGGATCGGTGCTGACAATGAGCACGCTCTGATATGAGCCGCCGGGATCGCCCCACCAGGTCCAGTCGGGAATGGTGTCCCAGCCACCGTATTCAAAACCCGGGTTGCCCAGAATGCCCGAGCCGCCGGGGAATCCGGGGATGGTCCACGTCAATGCGCCGTACCAACTGCCGCCGTTGAGCGTAACGTCGGTCACCGAGATATTGCCGGCACCGGTTGCTCCGACACCGCCGCTGATCAGCCCCTGTGCCGAGGCGTCGCCGTTGAGGACCGCGCCCGACCGTGTGACGCAGTATGCCGCTTCGCCTTCAATGCCGTCGTCCCAGTCGGACGTTGAGCCGGTGCGGTTGGGCGTCACGCCGTCGCCTGCGAGGAAGGCGCCGCCGCCGGTCCCGGTCACGCTTTCGAAATCCTCTTCCAGCATGTTCAGTGAGTTGAGTAGCACCGCCAGTTGGCCGGCACCCGAGCCACCCACGCCGCCGGTGGGCAGGCCCTGAGCGGACATCAGAATACGGGCCAGCCCGCTGGTCTGGCCGACGGAGGATTCGCCGCTGATGCCGTTGTCCCAATCGCCGAGCCAACCGTAGCCCAGGTAATCCAGGAAGACGCCGCCTCCGCTACCTGTGACCGTGTCAAAGTCCTCATCCACCAGCTGAGCCGTCGCTGGCCCACCGATCACCAGTCCCAGGAGCAGTGCGAACGCCGCCGCCTGGAAACTCGCTAGCTTTCTCCCAGCCGCCATGGTCATGGCTCCTTCTTCTTCCGACTTCCGATGGCCGCCGCACTGTGGGGCCGCCGAGAAGCGTTGCTCATATCCCTGCTGCCCCTGGTCCGTCGCCATCGGCGGCGACATCCCGGACCGGAGCACCCATTCAACCAGTTACCATCCGGTGCTATCCACCGTTCTTGCGTATCTCCAACGTGCCCAGGTAGTAGAACCCGTAGGAATTCGTGTTTGTCGCGCCTTTGTCGATGGTGATCATGATCTCGTTCGAGGCGTTCGGCCCCATGTCCAGAACGCCGGCAACGTTCGATTGGTTGTTCGACGCATCCAGCGTGTCCATCGCCACCGAATCGCCGATCACCAGGTGATCGGCCGTCCTCACGTCGGTCACACTCATGCGCGACGCCACGAAGATCAGGTCGTACCTCGCCGTCGGGTCAAGTCCCGACAGCACGATCCGCGCCACCGGATACGTCCCACCGCTGAACTCGACGTCGTTCCCGAACAGTGAGTCCTGCATCGCCGTCGCCGGGTATTGCAGCGCCGCCAGGTCGCTGCCCGGCGTCGCGACCGTCGTGCCATTGGTGTTGGCCCCGTTGAACCGCAACGAGCTGTTGACCGTCAGCGTGATACCGCTCGGCACGCCGGCAACCGTGTTCAGCGCCAACGGCGTGGTCATGTTGCTGGTGTGCACGTTGTTCCAGTAGCGCGGCGCCCCGGTCGTTTGCAGCGTAGGACTGCCAAAATCGACCAGCACCGTGTCGTTTGTCGCGGACGGCGTGACCGTCAGCGATAACTCAAGCGTGCCGTCCTCATAGCCCGCCGCGAAGGCCGTTATCGTGGCCGAGTGCGCCCCCAGTTCCAGCCCGCTTGCATCCACGTCCAGAGCCAGCGGCACGCCAGTTGTCCACGTGGCCGGCACGTCCAGCCAGGTCGGAGCCGCCAGCGTGTCGTTGTCGATCGCCACGAGATCAACCGTCGCCGTGCTCAGGTCGCTGGCCACAATTGTCGTCGTGCCCTGCGTTGTTCCGTCCTCAACAACTTCCAGCGTCAGCTCGTCCGGCTGAAAC
>JAFGRR010000117.1 GCA_016935035.1 Phycisphaerae bacterium
GGCGGCGAGTGCCGTGCGTGTGGCGCCGATCCACGCTTCCAGCTCTTCCAGCTTGCGTGGCAGCTCCTGCTGTTTGTATTCGGTGTCCTTCTGGCGAACTTCATCGGCGTAGTGGGCCACGGCCGGGACGGCGGCGAAGCCGCAGGGCGGGGTCCAGGAGCCGATGCGTGTGCCGCCCCAGCAGGAGTCGATTAGGCCGATGGGGACATCGAGTTCGCGGTGCAGCTCGCGGCCGAAGTAGTAGCCGATCGCGGAGAAGCCGCCCCAGTTGCCCGCGGCGATCGTGTCCGGACTGCATACACGCCAGTTCGCGTTTACGTCGGGGGCCGGTTCGCCAGCGGATGTGAGGGGGAGTTCGAAGAGGCGAATGCGCGGGAACTTGGCGGCGGCGATTTCCTCCTTGGCGTTCATCGCGGCGCCAACGCCCATCTCCATGTTGGATTGGCCCGAGCAGAGCCAGACCTCCCCTACCAGGACGTCGTTAATGGTGATCGTGTTGTTACCGCGCACGACAAGCGTATGCGGTCCGCCGGCTTGCAACGCGGGCAACGTCACGCGCCACGCGCCGTCCGCATCGCTGTCGGTCCTCACGGTGTGTTGATTGAGCGTGACCGTGATTTTTTCGCCGGGGCTGGCCCAGCCCCAAACGGGAACGGGCATGTCGCGCTGCAAGACCATGTGGTCGCTGAATAGATGCGGCAGCCGTACGTCCGCCGTTGCCAATGTCCCCGTGAATAAACCAAAAGCAATTCCCAAGGTCGCCGCGAAGTGGCGGTGGCGAAACATGTTGTCTCCTCTGACCACGCGTGGGAAAGGTCTGATCACGTCAGCGTCTCGTCGTTGCCGGGAATCGTTTCATAACTCCGCAAGCACGATGACCGACCGATGGTCGCCACCCCACGTTGAGCGCTTGCAAGCACCGGCAGAAGACTTTCTGGGCGTTACGACGCGAGTTTATCGCTTCCGCGCACGTCTGAGAACGGTACGCGCGTCGCGCGTCGGATAGATGCAATTGATTCGCGCACTTGTTCATGGTGCCCAATGCGCGGCTCTGCTATTTTACACTTGCACGATACGGTCGCGTTTGACGCGGCGTCCTGCGGCCGACACTCGAGGCCGCAGGATTATTTGAACTCACGTGCGGCAGATTTCGCCGCATTTGAAGACCGATACACGCAGGCCCCACTAGTGTTGCAGGCTGGCGAGTTTACTCGTCAGCCTGCTCGCTTTTTGTGCGCAAATACGGTTCAGTGATTGAGAGGCGATCGGGACGAGTCGTTGCGGATTGGCGCTGCCCCCTTCTTCTCGGCGTGAAGGGTCGGGGGGGAGGTGCAGTTACTGGACGCTGCCACGCTCCCCCTGCCCGTTCCTGAAAGGAGGTAGATCTTCTCTACGTGAGTTCTGGGATGTAGTCGGCCTGGGCGGCGATTAGCTCCTCACCCATTGCTCGGATCTCAGCCAAGCTGCACGCGGCGGCGGTTAGTGGATCGAGCATCAGGGCGTGGATCGCGGCCTCGCGGCTGCGTTCGAGGATCGCCGTCACGGCTACGTCGAACATGCTCATGTTGGAGCGGCAGAGGCCGGCCAGGTGCGGCGGGAGCGGGCCGAAACGGGTCGGGTGGATGCCGGTGCGGTTCACCAGGCAGGGGACTTCGACACAGCCGTCGGACGGCAAGTTGTCGATCAGGCCGTGGTTCGGCATGGTGCCGTGGAGAACGAAGGGGTTGTTCATCTGATGGGCTTCGATGATGAACGAGGCAAATTCGTGGCTGCGCTCGGTTTTGAGCTCTTCCTCGCCGGCAAGGACACGGCGGCGTTTGTCATCGCACTCGGATCGCCAGGTGGGCCAATTCCTGGCGTAGAAGCCGTCCTGTCCGCCGTAGCCTTCGTTGCAGAATTCCTCGAGTAACGCCGGGCGTTTGCGGTAGTACGGCACGTACTCGGACATGTGGCCGCTGGATTCGGTTACGAAGGCACCGAGGTGCTGCATGAGATCGAAGCGCACGGCGTCCTTGGCCCAGAGCTCACGCGAATCGTGGACTCTGCGTTTGAGTTCCGGGTACAGGTCCCGTCCATTCCGCCGCAGCCGCGTGAACCAGGACATGTGGTTGATACCGCCGCACTGCCAATCGAGCTCTTCGTAGGGGATTTCGAGGTATTCGGCGAGTTGTTTGCTCGTATGTTGGACGGAGTGGCACAGGCCGACGACGCGCATCGACGAAGCGCGCCACGCGGCCAGACACATCATGCTCATGGGGTTGGTGTAGTTCAGCACCCAGGCGTCGGGGCAGAGTTGCTCACAGTCGTGCAGCACCTCCAGCCAGACGGGGACGGTGCGCAGGGCCTTCATCAGGCCGCCGGGGCCGATGGTGTCGCCGATGCACTGCGAGACGCCGTACTTCGCCGGGATGGTGTGGTCAAGCTGGACCGTCTCGACGCCGCAGACCTCGATGCAGTTGATGATGTAGTCGCAGCCGGGCAGGACTTCGCGTCGATCGGTGGTGGCGCGTACGGTCCAGCGATCGCCGCCGACGGTTTCGGCGATCTTGCGAACCGAATCGTGTGACAGTTTCAGGCGGTCGGCGTCGATGTCGACGAGGCGAAACTCGCCGCCGCCGATCGCCGCGGCCTGCATCACGTCGGTTGCCAACGGTCCAGTGAAACCACTGCCGGCCCCGAGAAAACAGATGTTCGGCATTGCGCACTCCTGTCGTGAGTCGTTGTATTGGTGCAATTTA
>JAFGRR010000118.1 GCA_016935035.1 Phycisphaerae bacterium
TGTCGCCAGGACGGGATTTTGAATCCCGCGCGTCTGCCAGTTCCGCCACTTCGGCTAGGCGAATTAACTATCGTATCGGAATCACACGAGCGGTTCAATCAGCTGTGGGCGCCGTCCATGCATGTGCGTCAGTGGCCGGCCCCACCAGGCTTTAACGCGACACGGTTCCTCCACGCGCCCGTGCAACCGCTATTCCCCACCCTCGGTCGCCGTCGGCTCGGCGGAGCGCAGGGTGGCGTCGGTGGGGCCTTCGGGCGTCGAGCGGCTTTTGACGACCAGAACGACCGCCACGACCAATGCCACGATGATCACCCCCAGAACGATGATTCGGATCGCCTTGCCCATCTGATGCGCTCCGTCGCGATGTGCGCCCGGCGCCGCCCGGCGCTAGACGTCCAGGTTCTTGACGTGAATCGCGTTCGTGGCAATGAAATCACGACGCTTCTCGACGTTCTCTCCCATCAATACGCTGAACATGATCTCGGCCTCACGCGCGTCGAGATCCGCCTGCTCCGGATCGTCGGCCGTCTCGCCCACCATGACCTTGCGGAGGATGCGATTCTCGGGATCCATCGTAGTCTCCCAGAGCTCCTCCTTGTTCATTTCGCCCAGCCCCTTGAAACGCCGCACCTCCCAGCCGTGGCCACCCAGCGTCACCATGCCGCCCGGCACTTCGCGCAGATTGTCGAGCTCTAGTGGGCCGCGCCGCTGGCTGACAATCACGAAGACCGCCGGCGACAGCTCGCCCGTGATCTGTTCTTCACGCCGCGCGAACAGGTCATCGACCGTGCAACCAAACTCGCCAAGTCGAGCCAGTTGCTCTTCCAGCAGCCGGGCCTCGGCGAGATCGTTCTTGACGAATGACGTGTTCTCCGACGTGTGCGCGGTGCGGAATGTCTCGAACTCGTCGACCGTGTAGAAGTAGTGCTCACTCTCGGCCAGCAACGCGCGCAGGATCGGCAGACGCCCCTCGCGGTAATACGCGCGGACAAAGGGCTCCAAGGTAATCCCACGCCGGCGAAGAATCCGAGCCTGCGCATCAATCCCGTTAAGAACGCCTAACAGGTCGCGCAGGCGCTGCCCATCGAGGACCCGTACCTCCTGATCCGGTCGGCGGATTTCCAGCGTGGCCGATTCCAGCCCCATCGCGGTCAGCCGCTCGCTGAGCGCGTTGTCATCCAGCAGGTATTCCTTCTGCTTGCCCTTGATCAGCCCATACAGCGGCGGCTGAGCAATGTACACATGGCCGGTCTCGATCAGCGGCCGCAAGTGACGGAACAGAAATGTCAGCAGCAGCGTGCGAATGTGCGAGCCATCCACGTCGGCGTCGGTCATCAGGATGATCTTGCCGTAGCGCAGATTCGATAGGTCGAAATCCTCCTTGCCGACGCCGGTGCCGAGCGCTTTGATGATCTCGATGATCTCATTGTTGCCGAGAATCTTGTGCAGGCGGGCCTTTTCGACGTTCAGGATCTTGCCGCGAATCGGCAGGATGGCCTGCGTCCTGGAGTCGCGATGCCCCTTGGCGGAGCCGGCGGCCGAATCACCCTCGACGATGAACACTTCGGTTGAGTCAACGTCCCGGCTGGAGCAGTCGACCAGCTTGCGCGACAGCCCGCCGCCGACCATCGTCGTCTTGCGCGCCGTCTCGCGGGCCTTGCGGGCGGCCTCGCGCGCGATGGCGGCTTGAACGGCCTTGCCGATGATGCGCTTTGCCTCGGCCGGATGTTCCTCGAGGTAGGCGCTTAGGTATTCCCCAATTGACGATTCGACAAACGTGCCGACCTCGCTATTGCCGAGCTTCGTTTTTGTCTGCCCTTCGAATTGTGGCTCCGGCACCTTGACGGCTATGACCGCGGTCAGGCCCTCGCGAACATCGTCGCCGGTGGGAGTTGGATCGCTGGTCTTGAGGATGTTGCTCTTACGCGCGTAGTTGTTCAGGGCGCGTGTCAGGGCGCTGCGGAAGCCCGACAAATGAGTTCCACCCTCGACGGTGTTGATGTTGTTGGCGAACGACAGCACCGTGTCGTTGTAGCCGTCGGTGTACTGAAAAGAGACATCACAAGTGAGGCCCGTCTCCGATTCCTCGCGCTGGAAAAAAACGGGGGTATGCAAACCGTTCTTGCCGTCGTTGAGGTGCTCGACGAACTGTCGCAGGCCGAACTCGAAGAAGAAGACCTCTTCCTTGTCGTTGCGTTCGTCGGTGATGGAAATCGTGACGCCCGAGTTAAGGTACGCAAGCTCGCGCAGGCGCCGCGCGAGTGTCTCGTAGTGGAACTCGGTCTGGGGGAAGATCTCGCCGTCGGGTATGAACTGCACGTATGTCCCGGTGCGTTGAGTCTCGCCAGTGTCGCGTATTTCGCCGACGGTGCGGCCGCGCTCGAACGACATTTCCCAGACACGTCCGTGTCGCCAGACGCGCACGTTGAGCCACTTGGACAGTGCGTTGACGACGCTGACGCCCACGCCGTGCAGGCCGCCGGAGACCTTGTAGGAATCGCGCCCGAACTTGCCACCCGCGTTAAGTTGCGTGAGGCAGATTTCGAGGGCGGACATGCCGTGCTCTTCCTTGCTCCGCACGGGAATTCCGCGTCCGTTGTCCTCGACGCTGATGCTGCCGTCAGCGCCGATCACGACCGTGATGCGATCACAGGCACCGGCCATGGCCTCGTCGATCGAGTTATCGACGACTTCCTGCACGAGATGGTGCAGTCCGCGCAGACCGGTATCGCCGATGTACATCGCCGGTCGCTTGCGCACGTGCTCGATACCTTCGAGGACGACGATGCTGTTTTCATCATAGGTGGATGGTTGCTGCTCTACGGCCACTCCGCACTCCCTGGATGTGCCCAACATGGCGAGGCGTCATGCTTCGGCTTGAGGGCTGCCTGCCGGCACAAACTTGATCCTGCTGACGCCGCCGATACAACGAGATAATTGCCGGTGCAGTCCGGGCGCGCGCTGCGTGAGGTCGTAGAGCAACGTCGCGTTGCCGACCGCGATCAGAAGCAGCCCGCCGGCCAAGCCCACCACGCGTGTGTCGGCAAGCCAATCGGGCTCAGCGGCGCGTGCCCAAGCCTCCGCCGCATCATCGCGGCGCGCACATGCCGCCGCCCCGTGGCGCACAACGCTGGCCAGTCGCCCTTCGGTGAACAGTGGCGCTGGCCCCCTTCCCCGCCGGTTGTCCACCATGTGCCTGAATTGCCGCTCAGTCATCACGACAGGCCTCACGAGGCCGGCGACGAGAGGGATACCGGCATGATGACATAGAGAAACTCGTTCTTGTCCTCGCCCGCCAGCACTCCCGGCCGGAAGCTCTCCTGCATTTCGATCTGCACCGTGTCGTATGGAACAGCGCGCAGCGCGTCGTTGACAAAGTTCGGATTAAAGCCTATCTCGACCGGCTCGCCGTCGTACGTGACGGGCAACTCGATGCGAGCCTCGCCCTGTTCCGGAGAGTTGGCATAGACGACCAACTTGCCGGGCTCGAAGGAGAGGCGCACGGCGCGCGAGTCCTCGGTGGTAAGCAGGGCAGCGCGACGGATGGCGCGGTTCAATTCCTCGCGTCCCATGTGGGCGCACTTGTCATTGTCCTTGGGTATGACGTCTTCGTATTTCGGGAAGTTGCCCTCGACCAGCGCGCTGGACAACACGCGGTCGCCACTGCGCAGGACCACCTGGTTCGGCAGCACGCGCACCTCGACCTCCCAGCCCTCGGCACCGCGCCCGGGCTGGAAAACGCGCTCGAACACGCTCAGCGCCTTCGATGGCACGATCAACTGGAAGTCCGCGCCACGCGCCCCTCCCTGCAACGTGCCCCCGGCACGCGCCAGCCGGCGACCGTCCGTTGCCACCATGAACATCTTCTTACCGCGCTTGTCCCACAGTACGCCGTTGATGGCGTAGCGGCTGGTCTCGCGGGCCGCGGCATAGGCAGTCAGCGCGATCATGCGGCGTAGCTCATCGCCGGCGATCGTCAGATCAGGTTCGCCCTCGAAGTCGGGAA
>JAFGRR010000119.1 GCA_016935035.1 Phycisphaerae bacterium
CTGTTGCGCCATGTCAAACACAGCTTCGTGGTCGGCCCCGTCGCTCGCCGTTTTGGCGCCTGGCGCTCTTCTGCTGTGGTGAGCGGAGCTTTTGGCCGGCGGCTTGGATGCCGGTTTGCGTGTCTGGCTGAGCGGGAAACCGGGCGAACTCACGGCAGTCGCGTCGGTCCCTCGGACGAGGGCGACGAGTTCATCGACGAAGCTCTTGGTCGCCGCCGCCTGGGCCGTGAGTTCCTCGGCGGCTGATGCTGACTCTTCGGCGCCGCTGGCGTTTTGCTGTGTCACCTGGTCCATTTGTGACACGGCAGTGTTCACTTGATCGACACCCCTGGCCTGCTCTTCGGAGGCTCGTGAGATGCCGTTGATCAGTTCCGTAACGTCGGCAACACCGCCGACGATGGCCTGAATAGCCTGCTTGCCCTCACGAGACTTGGTTACGGAGCCTTCGATGAGGTTGGTGGTCTCCTTGGCTGCACTGGCGGCGCGCTGGGCCAGGTTGCGAACCTCGTCGGCAACGACGGCAAAGCCCTTGCCGTGTTCGCCGGCGCGGGCGGCTTCGACCGCCGCGTTGAGCGCCAGCAGGTTGGTCTGGAAGGCGATTTCCTCGATGACCTTGATGATCTTGCTGATCTTGTCGCTGGCCTCGTTGATGCCGATCATGGTTTTCTCGCCGTCGGTCGCGGCCTTGTGAGATTGCGTCGCAAGCTCGTTGGCTCTCTTGCTGTTGCCGGCATTAGTGCGGGCCATGGCGGCCATCTCCTCAAGGGCACTGCTGGTTTCCTCAAGCGCGGATGCCTGTTCGCTGGCACCCTCGGCGAGTTGTTGCGCGGCGGACGAGACCTGCGCAGCGGCGTCGTTCACCTGGGCCACGCCATCGGCCATGGAGTCGATGATGCGGTTGAACGTGGCGGCGGTTTGTTCGAGTTCGGCGGTGCTGCAACCCTTGAGCCCCTTGAAGGTGTTCCGCAACGGCCTTGTGATCGAACGCGTAATGAAGAAGGCCAGGATGGCGCCGAATATCACGCCGCCGATCGGCAGGGCCAGCGATACCGACTTGAACATCGCCGCGTGTTCCTGGTTATCCGTGACCGACGCTGTCGCCGCGTCGCAATTCACCTGGACGAGCTTGTCGAGCAGACCAGATGCAGCCTTCTGTGTTTCACTGACCGGGCCGATCAGTTGCTGGCGCGACGTGTCAAACAGTGAGTTGGCCTCTTGTTGCAGTTCGAGCATCCCGTCGAAGTGATCGCGGACCAGCTTGGCCGCGGGTTCCATTTCATTCAGGAACACATCGTAGGCCTCGTCGGTTTTGCCTTCGCTGATGAGTTGCTTGATTGTCCCGACGCTGTTGTGCAACAGTTCGTGTGGACGGACCATGTCGGTGATGTGCTTCATCAGTGCCGGGTTGTCGCTCTTGTATGTCGGAAGCCACTCGCCCAGGCCACACGCCGCATAGTCATCGCCACCGGCGAAGACCTCCTTCGTATGCAACATGTGCAGGACTTGTTCACCGAGCTTGTGGTGGTCACTGCGGAAGCGATTGAGTCTCTCGGCCAACGCCAGCGGGTCCAGCACACCTACGGCATCGAATTGCTTGCAGAGCTGAACGTACTTGTTGTTTTGTTCGCGCCAAGCGTCCCACGCGGGAACGAACTGCGCCCAGAGCTGCATTTCCTCCGCCGTATGAGGTAGCTGCTCATAGGTCTTCCAGGCAGCCCCGTACACATCTCTGGCGGCGAGCAGGTTGTCGTACTGTTGTTGACGCACGTCGGTCGACAATCCAGGGATGCCGAGCGTGCCCATCGTGCAGCGGATGTTCTCCGCGCTGCCTTTGATGGTCAGAAGACTGTTCACGCCTGGCAGACGCACCACACCCAACTCGTCGATGGCCTCGGCGCCGCTACTGACGGCGTAATATCCAACGCCGCCCAGGGCCAAGGCGATTGCCATGAGAGACGCGAATCCCAGGGCCAGCTTGGTGGCCAATGGTAGACCCTTCAACATGACCGTTCTCCTGGTTTGCCTGTATGGACCGTTGCACACTCGAGGATCGCGACGTCCGCACCCATGTTTGCCGCGCCGACTGTCGTCGTGTCAGGTCGCGCTGACCACTGCCCGTTGCCAGGTGGTACGTCCGCCGCCTACATCGCAATTGGCCCCACAAAGCGGTCGCGTTGCAGGCATACCTGGAGCTACCGTGCAGATAGCGTCGCCGGGCACATCGCGACCCGATGGCCGAACACCGGTGTCATCGTCACAGGCGCCGATTGTGTTAAATGCTTTCTTGATAGGATGTTAAGTTGCAGGCATATCCGGATGTCGGCGTGTCCAGCCGCGTTCGCATCCGGGCGTGGCTGCGGCGCAGCATGGGCGCTTAGTCAATCGGATGTGATGTCACGTTTCAGACAGCGGACGGGCTTAGTGCGTGGTCGCGGCAATGGTACTTGGGGCATGATTCGCAGTCCGTGTTGTCGTCGCAGGCGCGGATTCCACAGGCGCGCTGTTCGTAGCAGGGGATGAGTTGGTTTTGTGGAATGGGGCAGTTTTCCATGTGCGCGCAGCAGCGCACGCGATAGCAGGGCGCGCACGAAAAGAGTACTTGGATCGCGGGTAACGTGAACTTCTGCTGGTGAATGAGATGGAGAATGCGCCTGATCATCTCCATGTCGGCGTCGGCGTACACGCGGTCGTTTGTGCGGGCATCGCGTGCCGGATGAAGCAAGCCCGCACGCTCGTACTCAATCAATCGCCGTGGCGAAATGCCAAAAGTCGCCGCCGCTGCTCCGATCTTGCGAAGAGCCACGCCCGATCTCCAGATGAGTTTCTGTAACCCCAACCCGCGCCGTCTCGACTGGAGGTAACATTGACGCACCTACATTCTACATCGCACCGACGATGCAGCAAGCGCGCGGCGTGCAATCCCGCCGGCTGTTATAGAACACACGCAGATTCGTGCATCCGGGGAAGCACCGGGGGCTAGGACAAATGGTTACGCAACGATCGGATGGCACGCAGGCGTCTGTGTGGCGGTTCACGGGGTCGCGGACGTGGCTGGCGGGCGGTTTGGTGGAAACACCGCCGATAATCTGGCGTCGTCTGGCGAAAGCCGGTTTGGATGAGTCGTGATGTTTTCGTTGAGTCTGGGTAATGCCGACACTAGAATTCAGAGTAGTGGCCGGATGTGAACCGGTTCATTGCAGCGTCACCACCGGATCATTGCTGGCCGGGGGACGCGCCAACCACACGGAGGTCTCGTATGAATTCGCGCCGGCTCACGCCGCTCTGCTCTGTCGCTTTCATCGTGATACTGCTCGCCGCCCCCGCCTGGGCCCAGGAGGCCGTCACACTCTACCCAAGGATGTATAGCGTCAACTACGACCCGTATGACGAGGCCAGCGCGAAACGAATCCACGAGTACGGCGGATGGAACGACCCCTCGTGGCTCAACAACGAATACATGGCCGACTTCGACGAGTGCACGCACAACCTCGTCAAGTTCAAGCAGACCGTCGAGCTAAGCCTGGACGAGTATCCCCTATTCTACGACGGCTTCCGCTACGACGACGACACGTTCACAACATGCATCGACAACTGGAGCGGCTGGCACACCAGCGCCGGCGTCGACTATCAGATGCTCTCACGCTCCTTCGATTTCGCGCGACGCGTCGATTTCGGCGAGATCGACGAGGTCAACAACAACTGTGCCCCGTACTTCCAGTACTGGGAAACTAACATGTCGGGCTTCGGCGGCTACTGGTGCAACTCCGGGCCGCAGTCACGCGTGCCGTGCTCGAAGATCTACGTCATCACGGGCTTCAACTACGAGCGCGGCGTCGCCGAGATGATCCACAGCCAAGGCCACCGCACCGAGTCGGTCATGAGCGAGACCTATGGCGGCTGGGATGTCAACCGCAACCTGCACCTCTGGGACCGCTTCGCGTGGAACATTGGACAGACAACGATCTCGACGATCTACGGCGTCGGAAGCTGCCACCTGCCCGCCAACGGCGACGATCATTACGACTATGCGAATCCGCAGACGGTCTGGTCGTACGCCAACCTGTGGGAGACGATGGATCCCAATGATCCCGACGATTTCCCGGATATCAGCGGCTCACCCGTAGAGGTCAGCCGAGCGACCTGGGGCGGCCCGGACTATCAGCGCACTTACCTAAAGTGGTGGTATGCGCACATGCCGCACTTCGCCGGACGCAACAACCAGGACGGCTATGACCGCCTCAACAACTGGTGGGAGTACATCTTCAACTTCAACGAGCACGCCGAGAGCGGCGGCGACCACGAGCCCGGCGGCAGCGCCCCACCGGCGACGCCATACGGCGTACAGGTGATCTCGGTCACGTCCGATGACATTGATGATTGGCGACCGCAGATGAACTCGTCCGGCCGCATCGTCTGGGCCCAGAACTACGACGCCATCCGTGGCTACATCTATTCCGCGAACTCCGACGGCACCGGCCTCGTGCGAGTAGGCGGCCAGCGCACGTCGGAATTCCCCCGCATCAACGACAGCGGCCGCGTCGTCTGGCAGCAGTTCGATGGCTACCACTTCAACGTCTGGGCCGCCGACAGCGACGGTACAGACCGGATCATCCTCCGCAACGCCGCCTATCACGCCTGGCACCCGGATATCAGCAACACCGGGAAGGTCGTCTGGGAAGAGTGGGACGGTGAGGACTACGAGATCTTCAGCTCCGATAGCGACGGCTCGAACGTCGTGCAGATAACCAACAACACCAACGGCGGAGTCGGCAAGCCGCGCGACGACATGTGGCCGCGGATCAACTCGTCGAACCGCGTGGTCTGGATGGGCTACGACGGGTCGAACTGGGAGATCTTCAGCGCCAACGCCGACGGCACCGGCCTCATCAACGTCTCCAATAACATCTATGAGAACGAGTTCCCCGAGATCAGTGACGCCGGCAAGGTTGTCTGGCACGCCTGGCACACCAGCACCAACGCCGAGGTCTACTCCGGTGACGCCACAAGCGGCAATGCACAGCGACTCAGCAACAACAGCGTCATGGACTGGTGGCCACAGGTGAACGGCAGCGGCGATGTCGTCTGGATGCAGCGCAGCGGCAGCGATTGGGAGATCATTCTTAACGGCGTCCCCGTCACCGCCAACGCGACTCACGATCAGTACCCGGTGATCGACGCCAACGGCCGCATCGTCTGGCAGGGCTTCGACGGCAATGACTGGGAAATCTACGCCTACGAGAACGGCACCATCTTCCAGGTGACCGACAACACCTACGATGACCGCGCGCCGCAGGCGATTGCCGCCGGCGAGATCGTGTGGCACGGCGAAAGTTCCATCGGCGACCCCAACGACCCCTTTTATCGCGGTCCGACGACCGAGATCCTCGTCGCCAGCGGTGATGACACGCTGCCGCCGACAATTGTCGCGGCGTCATCGGTCGGTAACCCCAATCGCGTGTACGTGATCTTCTCGGAGGCGCTCGATCCGACAACGGCTGAGTCCATCGGCAACTATGCGATCGACAATGGCGTCAGCGTTACTGATGCGACGCTCGAGACGGATGAGCGTACAGTGGTTTTGACCACATCAACGCTCGGCCTCGGCACGCTGTACACGTTGACCGTCAACAACGTGGCGGACGTTTCGCTGAACCCGATCGCGCCGAACTCAACCGTGCAGTTCCAGTACCAGACGGCGCAGCGCGTCAGCGACGGTCTGGTCGTGCTTTACGACTTCCTCGAGGGCGATGGCACGACCGTATACGACGTCTCCGGCGTGGGCACGGCGATGGACCTCACAATCGCGGATCCCAACCTCGTCACTTGGACGGACTTAGGACTGCGGCTCGACTCGGCCACGAAGGTCGGCAGCGCGAGCTACGGGACCAAGGTCATCAATGCCTGCATGGCGACCAGCGAGGTCACGATCGAAGCCTGGATCATCCCCACCACCGCCGCCCAGAGCGGCCCCGGTCGCATCATCTCCCTCGCGCCGCACGCGAACAGCCGTAACTTCTCGCTGGATCATGGGTTGGATGCCGGCGGTGTGGGCGATTGCTACGGCGTGCGTCTGCGGACGACGGCCACTAACGACAACGGTCAGCCGGCTGTAGAGACCGCCACCGGCATCGCGACCGCCTCGCTGCAACACGTACTGTACACGCGGGCGAACGACGGAACGGCCATCCTGTACGTCGATGGCGCACCGGTCGAAAGCGATGTCATCGGCGGCGATTTCTCGACCTGGTCGACGAGCTATCGCTTCGTGCTCGGCAACGAGTACAACCTGACGGCGCCGTGGCTCGGCGAGTACCGCCTGGTGGCGATTTATGATCGCGCACTGACCGGACCGGAGGCGCTGCAGAACTACGAGGCCGGCGACGGCAGCTATGTGCCGTACGACCTCGGCGACATGAACTGCGACGGCTCGGCGGACGTGTTCGACATTGACGCGTTCGTGCTGGCGATCACAAACCCCACGGCCTATGCGGCCGCCTATCCGGATTGCGACATCAATCTGGCCGACTGCAACCAGGACTCATCAGTGGACGTGTTCGACATTGACGCGTTCGTGAACGTTCTGACCGGCGGATAGAAGACAGGCAAAGCATCTGCCTCAAAAGCATCCCAGTTCGACGTCTGTCCTGGCGTCGGACTGGGATGCTCTTTTGCGCGTGTGCCTGGCGTGCTCCAAGGAACGTGAGTGTGTGCTCGGCTTGTGCGTGTCCGTCAGAACTTGGGCTTGCAGGGGATACAACCGAGAAGCCCGGCCAAAGCCGGCCACGCGGATTGCGGCGCGCTATACGCCGCGACAGACCAAGTCGTCGACGCCCGGCACGGCACGGAGTTGGGCAAGCAGATCATCGGTCGGGTCAACCGCCAGGCCGCTGCGTGAGCGGATGATCGTTGCCCAGCCCTCGGGAGACGAGACCTGGAAGAGCACCTCGCATCCGCCACGATTATCTCGGCATAGCGACTGAATCGAGTCCAGCGTTTCAAGCGGCCCGCCGGTGCTGTTCATACGTAGCACCAACCGTTGCGACAGCTTCTGGCGAGCCTCTTCGATCGGAACGATGTTGCTGACGCGCACGCTCGCCTCTTCACGCCGCCGATCGACCGAGCCGTCGATGAATACCACGGCGTCCGGCTTAAGCAGGTGCTGAAACTGGGCAAGTTGTTCGGAGAAGATCACGGCCTCCACCGAGCCGGCGAAATCCTCGAACATGGCGATGACGATCTTCTTGCCGGCGTTGCGGCCGCTGCGGATCGGCACGGTGCGCAGCTTCGAGATCAACCCGCCCAGAA